>CADBRC010000112.1 GCA_902796985.1 uncultured Spirochaetaceae bacterium | reverse complement strand
TTCCATGCTTTCCGACCCCAACTTCCTGCTGTCAAGCCTCTTCCAGCTCGCTTTCATCGCCCTTGCCTTCTTCGGAATCAGGCGCGACAGGGAGAATGACTTCTTCATGTCCCGGGACTACACCAGCGTCCTCAAGGCTCTCTGCTGCTTTTCGGTCATCCTCGCCCATACGGGGGCGGGCGAGAAGTACTGCATCCTCGGCTTCGTCCACTGGATCGCGGTGAGCATCTTCTTCCTTTTCTCCGGCTACGGGCTTTCCTTCAGCGCGGCGCACAAGCCGGACTACATGAGGTCTTTCCATAAGCGAATCCTTAAGACCGCCATCCCCCTCCTGCTCGTCATCGTGCTCAAGGAGGCATTCTCCTGCGACATCTGGTCGGGCGGCATGGGCTACATGCTGGTCGCCATCCTGTTCTACGTCGTCTTCTTCCTGGTCCGGCAGGCAATCGACGGGCAATACACGTTCTGGGGCCTGGACGTGGCCGACCGGGTTCTCATTGTCCTGACTGTTCTTTACAGCCTTTCCGTGCAGTTCTTCCATGATTCCCGGATGGCGGACGGAAGGAAGCTCACCACCCTTGCCGCATTCCTGTCTCTCTTCGGCTGGGGCTGCCAGTCGCTGGGCTTCGCCTACGGAGTCATCCTTGCGCGGAAACTTGCGGGCTTCAAGGCCTTCCTGTCCCGCAGGAGGAACTCCGCCATCCTCCTTGCATGCTGCCTGGTCCCGCTGCCCTTCCTTGCCCTTGCCTACCTGCGGACGCGCGACGTGTTTTTCGTCTCCTGGACGGAGTACGCCCTCCGTGCCGTCATGGTCCTGCTGGCCCTGCTTGTCGCCGCGGTCCTCTCTCAGGGACTGCGCTTCGGGAACAAAGCCATCCTCTTTTTGGGGAACATCTCCTCCGAGATGTTCTTGCTGCATGGTTTCGTAATAGAGATGCTGGAACGCCACATGGACTTGTGCCAAAGCCAGCCGGGAGTCTTCGTTGTCCTCGTCTGCCTGCTGACCTTCGCAGCGGCCGTCGTCCTGCACCTCCTGCTCAAGGCCCTGTACAGGCTGCTGAAGTTTTAACGGGATGGGACAAGGGGCTTGTATACTTTCTGCCTGTAGGCTATATATATAGAAGGTTTTATTTATAGAAAATTCTGGGAGGAATGAGGAATACTATGGAAAAGATTGCGAGTTTTACGGTGAACCACCTGAAGCTGGAGCCGGGGGTCTATGTTTCCCGCAAGGACAAGAAGGAGAACGTCACGGTGACGACCTTTGACCTGCGCATGACTGCCCCGAACAAGGAGCCGGTGATGAACACCGCCGAAATGCATACGATAGAGCATCTGGGGGCGACCTTCCTCCGCAACGATGCTGAGTGGAAGGATTCCGTCGTCTACTTCGGACCGATGGGCTGCCGGACGGGCTTCTATCTGGTTCTGTTCGGAGACTTGACCAGCGAGGCCGTTGCCCCCCTCGTCAAGAGGATGTTCGAGTTCGTCAGGGACTATAAGGGCGAGATTCCCGGCGCAACCGCCCATGACTGCGGCAATTACCTGGACCAGAATCTGGGCATGGCCAACTGGCTGGCCCGCCGCTACCTGGACAACACATTGAATAAGCTGGACAAGGCCCACACCGTCTATCCCGAGTAAGCCTTTGCAGGTTTCTGCAAGTCCGCAGGCTCTTCCGGGGCTTTCGTATTCCCGTGAGACCTTGCATTATGTATCAGCGGTCATCTAATCCTTTGTTTTTACCCCGCGAGCCCGAAGTCGCAATGAAATTGCGTCATCGGGCTCGTTGCATTATATGTCAACGGCTTTAGCCGTTGACATATAATGCGGTTTAGTGATAAAATCGCCCTATAAACTGTTTTACTTAGAGGAGTTACCCATGTCGGGACACAGCAAATGGTCAACTATCAAGCATGCTAAGGGTATTGCCGATGCCAAGCGCGGACAGCTGTTTACAAAGTTCATAAAAGAGATTTCTATTGCCGCAAAGATGGGCGGCGGAGATCCCGCTTCCAATCCCCGTCTGCGCACGGCTATGCTTAAGGCGAAGGCCGCTTCCATGCCCAAGGACAACATCGAAAGGGCCATCAAGAAGGGAACGGGAGAGCTTGGTGCGACTTCCTATGAGGAGCTTGTGTATGAGGGATACGCTCCGGGCGGAGTTGCCGTCCTTGTCGAGGTCCTTACCGACAACAAGAACCGCGCAGCTGCCAATGTCCGCAACTTCTTCACCAAGAACGGCGGCAACCTGGGAACGAGCGGTTCTGTCTCCCGCATGTTCGACCGCAAGGGCGTGATTGAGTACGATGCCGAGAAGGTCAGCGAGGACGAGATTATGGAAGTCGCCCTTGATGCCGGTGCCGATGACATAACGACCGAGGACGGCGTTACCACCGTTACGACCGATCCTTCCGTGTTTGACAAGGTTCTTGAGGCCCTGCAGGCAAAGAACTTCGAGTCCCTTTCTGCTGAGGTCTCCATGGTTCCCCAGGCATACACTTCCGTTGATGCGGATACTGCCAAGAAGGTTGCCAAGCTGGTCAGCAAGCTGGAAGAGGATGAGGATGTTCAGAACGTTTACACGACGGTCGAGTATCCCGATGACTTCGATCCGGACAGCGTGGCGTAAGTTTCT
This sequence comes from uncultured Spirochaetaceae bacterium, assembly GCA_902796985.1. GTDB lineage: Bacteria > Spirochaetota > Spirochaetia > Treponematales > Treponemataceae > Treponema_D. Next base: position 4,622 of record CADBRC010000112.1, on the reverse strand, counting down.
GCCAGTCTTTTCAACTGAGGGTTGATGTATTCATTTACGGGGGCCGTGATTGTACCATGGTACAATTGCGGCCCCCGTCAGTTTATGGATGGTGGGTCACCTTGAAGAAAGTTCGTGTTTTGGGGATAGACCCCGGCCTTGCCAATACAGGCTTCGGCATTGTCGAGTCCTGCGGCGGCAAGCTCCGGATGGTCAGCTACGGAGTCATAGAGACGGCGAGCTCGGAAGATCATTCCGTCAGGCTCCTCTCCATATACAACCGTCTGCTTGCCGTCATTGATGAGTTCCGGCCGGACGTAGCGGAGATGGAGGCCCTCTACTTTGCGCGGAACACGTCGAGTGCGCTTGCGGTCGCCGAGGCCAAGGGGGTCATCACCCTTTGCCTGGCCCAGCAGGCCATTCCCCTGACGATGTACACCCCCAACCAGATAAAGACCGCCGTCACCGGCACAAGCTCCGCCGACAAGGAGACCGTGGAGCTGTATGTCAAACTCCTCCTGAACCTGAAGTCTGCCCCCAAGCCTGACCATGCCGCCGATGCCCTCGCCGGGGCCATCACCCACATACACAGTAGCCTGCTGTGACAGGCAGCTGTGACGGGCATTGAATAAAGGAAGAAACTATAGTAGAGTTAAGGCATATTTTGGAGGCAAAAATGAAAAAGAGACTTTGTTTCGTCCTGCTTGCATCGCTCCTTTTGAGCGTGTCTGCGTCCGCAATCCCGCTGGTCAAGCGCTACACGCCGGACTACTCGGGCGAGTTCGTTTACTACCGCGACAACAGCTTCAAGACTCCCAGTCTGGTCGGGGTCATCTACTACAACGAGGCGACGTACGGGGCCAGGTACTACTGTCCGGCAGACAAGGCTGCCAAAACCCCGGAGCGCGACATCTCGATTTACTTTACGATTGATGCGGAGAACAACAGCATAGAGCTGACCGGAGAGAACATCATCGGCTCGGACGGCAGCCAGGACGATGCGGACATCGTGAACTACCTGCACGACTTCTTCTATGAATTTGCCGAACGCCGGCAGAAGTTCGACATGATGAGCCCGGATCCCGTCACCATCACGGACGAATATGCTCAGTTCGGCGGCGACGTGAAGATAACCTACAACAACCTCATCCCGATTTTCAATCTGGAAAAACTCTCCACCCTGGACGGGACCGACATCCTGACCGTTGAGACGGTGGGCATCCTGAGCGACTCTGCGGACCCCGCCTTCAGCATCTACAAGGGGATGCAGGGAATTCCCAAGGACAAGCCCCGCAAGTTCAGCAAGAAGGCCTTTGCCAAGGCCAAGCCCGTGACCGTCGGCCGCCAGACCGTCAGCCTGGACGACGGCTGGCAGCAGGCTACGGAAAACATGTACCTTCTGGGAGACAGTGCACTCTTGACACTGACTGAGATAGCCCGCCCTGACAACTTCAAGGATTCCCCCGATCAGTTCCTGGAAATCCTGCTCCGCAAACTCGGCGAGGGCAGCTCTACTTCCTATACCCTCTGGCCGCAGCGGAAGTGCACGGTCAAGGATTATTCGGTCAAGCTGGACAGCGTTTTCTGGGAGCCGACGGAAGGCAACGTGACCCGCGACTTCAAGCGGCTGACCCGGCTTTCTGACGGCAGCTACGCCCTGCTGGTGCTGACCGTCTTTGACGGGGTGTACGGCAAAAAGAAAAGCTACTTTGACGATATCATCGGGAGCCTGTCCATCGGGGAATGAAAGCTTTGCCCCGCCTTCCCGTGTCCGTCCTGACTCTTGCGCTGCTTGCGCTTACCCTGCCGCTCCTTTCCTGCGGGCGGGGAAGGACAGTGGACATACAGGCGGGAATCCCTGCCGTTTATGCTGAGAACGGCCTGTATTCGTATATCCGGGAGAACGGGGAAAGCTACCGGGCTGCCCTGGTTCTGTACGGGGATTTGTCTGAGGCGCTGGAGGCGAGGAAACAGGCGGAGCCGGACTTCGCCCTTTCCATCGTATTTCCCGAGATGCTCCGCTATGCGCCTGTGCGCAACGTGATGGAGCAGCTTGCGACCCGGCTGGTTTACGGCATCTCCCCTTCGTTCACCGGCTGTACGATAGGGCACTTTCAGATGAACGTCGCTTTCGCCGAGACAATCGAACGCTACGTGAGCCTTTCTGCCGGCCTGAAAGCTCGCTACCCCGGCATAGACTTTGGGGGCGCGAGTAAGCGGCTCAGGGACAGGCTTCGCCGCGTGGGGCGGATAAACCGTACCGACGGCGAGACCGATTACCTTTATGCATTCATAGACATCTGTACCAGTAAATTCTCGCTCGGCGATTTGGACGATGAGGAGCGGCTTGTCCTGCTTGCGACCGCCTACAATGCGGGGATGAGCAGGAGCAGGGAGGAGCTGGAGCAGGTTTCCGTCCTGAACTCCTATCCGAGCGGCCTGAATTCCCCCTCTTCCCGCTGGAACTATGCAACGATAGCCCTGGAATTCTACCAGGGACGGAAGGAAAATGCGATGCCGTAAGTCGCGCTATTACAGCGGCTTACGGCTCGGCAGCAACCTCTAAAAACTGGGCTTGCACAGTTTTTAGAGAGGCCCTCCAGTAATGCAGCCTGACGAGGGGCAGCTCGGGGGGATTGCCGAAGCGGGGAAAGGCTGGCCGCTGGTAGGACAGGCCCCGGCTGACGATGAACGTTGTCCCTCCCATCGTGTACAGTCCGCCCGCGTGTTTGGGGAAGAAGCCCTGCCCGACCGCATACAGGCCGTTTATCAGACCGGGGACAATCCACTGGCCGCCGTGGGCGTGGCCTGAGAAAACAAAGTCGAATCCGCATGGCGCATAATCTTCCATATATTCCGGCCTGTGCGCCAGCAGGATGGAGGGGCAGCCGCATGACGCTTTCAGTTCCCCGGTCCTGCGTGCGAGGGCGGAAATCCTTTTCCGGTAGGATTCTTTGGAATCCTTCTTTTTTTCTATGCGCTGCTCTTTCGTCAGGTCCAGCAGGGGATCCGTCAGTCCCGCGATGATGAGGGGACAGCCTGCGATGGTGGCCTGCACCGGCTCATCATTCAGTACCGTTGCCCCGTAGGAGGCGATTGCAGACAGGAAGGACGTTTCGTCTGCGTAGAACTCGTGGTTTCCCAGCACATAGTAGATGGGACAGAGCCCGGCAATGCCTTCCATGAAGTCCCGGACGTTGGAGAAAGTCTTGTTCACTCCCATGTCAATGTCGAATATGTCTCCGGTCATCAAAATGAGGTCAGGCCGGCTTTCCCGTATGGTGCGCGCGAGCAGGCCGTCCTTTCCTCCGAAGTCATTGCTGTGCAGGTCCGAGACGTGGGCTATCCGTATCTCCCCGTTTCCTGCATTTCCCAGCTTATATTCGGGGACATGTATTTGCTTGCATGAGAACAGGGATGCGGGAAGCAGCTCCGCGGCAAAATCCCTTGCATAGTCGGTGACGGTCATGTCGCAAAGGATACAGGAGGGGAAAGAAGCTGTCAACGGCCCTCATTTTTCGTGTCCGTCATTTTGCGTGGCATTTTTAGAGTTACCTCTAAAAACTGAAGTTTTTCGAGGTCCCTTAACTTATTCCCCCATTTTCCGATATAATGGAAGAAGATGAAAAAGCTGTCGCTCCTATTGGCCGCCATACTCTGCCTGAATTTTATTGCCGTGTCCTTTTCGGATACCAATCCGGCTGCGGAATCTCCGGTAGCCTCCGCCTATCCGCACATCGAGAGCCTGCTCTCCCGAAAGTCCAACTATCTCCTGCAGCAGTACTTGGACGAGGTTCAGGCGGCGGGCAAGGCCCTCAAAACCGGCAGGGAGCCTTTCGTCAACTTCTATACCTATACGGCGGTCAAGGGCGACACCCTGATGACCCTCTACGCCCGCTGCTCGGTTCCCTACGAGAGCATTGCGAGCCTGAACCACCTGCCCAACAAGGAGGTCGCGCTTGAGGGAATGGAGCTTATCCTCCCCACCGTGCCCGGCCTGTACATCCCCCAAAATCCGGTCAGTGAGATTGAGATACTTCTTGCCAGCTGCTACTCCGTCAGGATAAACAGCGGGAATTACCCGACCTACAAGATAGGGGAGGAAGAGTTCTACTTCCTTCCCGGCGAACGGTTCAATCCCGAGGTCAGGGCCTTCTTCCTGAACCCCGGCATGTCCCTGCCTTTGGACAGCTACAAGCTCACCTCCCCCTTCGGAATGCGGGTCAGCCCCATAAGCGGCCTGTGGCGCTTCCACAAGGGAATCGACATGGCGGCCCCGACCGGGACCGTCGTCATGGCATGCAAGGCGGGTACTGTCAAAAGCATCGGCAAGGACGATTATACCTACGGCAACTATGTTATCCTGCAGCACGACAAGGGCATGACCAGCCTGTACGCCCACCTGAGCTCCATCTATGACCTCAAGGAAGGCGGTGCGGTGCTGCGGCGGCAGCCAATCGGCAAGGTCGGACAGACCGGCCTTGCGACCGGCCCCCACCTGCACTTCGAGATAAAAGTCAACGGCGAGGCTCAGGACCCGGAGAAGTACCTGAAGGGATAGACACCGCCCGCAGGAACCCATGTTCCCATGATCTCCTGCGGAACAGCCGTCAGCATACCTGAACCATCTTGCTCGTGGCGGT
>CADBRC010000111.1 GCA_902796985.1 uncultured Spirochaetaceae bacterium | reverse complement strand
CGGAGGTCGCTGTCCGGAACGAACACGCCCCGCATCAGAAGCTCGCAGTTCAGGTAGGTGGAGTTCCACAGTTTTGCCTTGTGGCCTGCCCCCGCGTCTATTTCCCAGGTACCGAGGATGTTCTTCTGGATGGGGATGCGGTAGAGGGCCAGTCCGTATATCAGGCTCGTGCCGTATGAAAGGCCGAAGCCCAGGTTCAGGTCGCTGTCAATGTCGGCTTCGAGCGACAGGCGCTTCTTGAGTCCGCTCCAGATGCCCGTCCGCTTGAGCGTGCTTTTCTGCGCCCTTCCGGTCACCGTCTTTGCGTCCAGCCCCCAGCCTCCCATCTGGGATTTGCCGACTCCTATGCTGTAGACGCTCATGCGGCAGGGCCAGACCGTCTCTTCCTCCTTGCTGATCATGACGCCGTCCGCCGTGTAGCGCTCCGTCGTCAGGCTGACCGGGGAGGGAAAAAGCGACGTATCCGTCAGGATGACTTCGAACTCCTCGTCGGTGGGGAAGCCCAGGGCGACCGTCTGGACACCCAGCATGCAGGCGGACATGGACCGGTGCAGCTCGAACAGCTTGGTCTGCCCTTCCTTGACCTTTGTTATCTCGTTGCCCCGGGAGTCCAGCACCGCCGCTTCGGGCAGGCCCTTTATGACCAGCTGCACGGCGGGCGTGTCGTTGAAGCAGTCCTTTTCGCCCAGCTCCATCAGGAAAGACAGGTAGGACTCGCTCTGGTGCAGGTTGTTCGCTACTTCCAGAATCTTGGTCACCGTGCCGTCGCTGTCTTTGTCCACCTTGCCCATTATCCTGTCCATCAGGCTGGGCTTCTTGTTTGCCTGGGCCTCTTTCTCTTCCTCCGTCGGGAACATCGACGGGACGATTTTCGCCATCGGCTTGTGGAGCGAGAAGGCCCCCTTGTAGAAGGAGTCAACGTCCGGGTTCATGGAGGCCATCAGGCGGGCGAGCTGTATCTGGATGAAGGGGCCCGTCCCGGTCGGCTGGAAGTCCTTGCCGGTCAGGTAGCGGTAGGTGCGGTTCATCGTGGGGAGAATCTCGTTGTAAAAGCGGTCCCTCCCCGCCGACCATGCGCTCGAGAGCACCCTGACGTTGCCGAATTTGCGGTAATTCCAGCCCGCGACCCTGTTGAAGGGGATGGACGGGACGATGTCCTCCGCGTTGACGATGTTCCAGATGAAGGAGTAATCGGGGCCGGCCGTTTTTTCTTCGGGCAGGGTCGTGACGTTGGGGCTTGCAACCGTGTAGATGTAGCAGCCGCCCGTGTCGAACAGCCGCTGCTGGACGATGTGGGAGCCGATTATGTTTGCGACCGCCGCCCCCCGGCTGTGCCCCGTGATCAAAAGCTTGCAGCGGCGCCTGTCCAGCCCGCGCTTTTCCGTGTAGTCCAGGAGGTCCGAGAGGATTATGCGCTCCGCCTTGAGGAAGCCCTCGTGGTAGATCCCTCCGGCCGTGGAGTCGTCCGTGCCGGCCGCCTGCGTAGGCTCGCCGTCGGCTTCCTTTTTCTTCTTTTTGCCCGTCCGGTCCTTGGAGTCCGCTATGTTCAGGTTTGAAAGCCATTCGTTCTTGCCCGCCGGTGTTCCGCGGATGGCGAGGACGATGAGGGGGCTTCCGTCCGGGAGGGGAATGCTGGCGAGCGCGTAGGCGCACTGGTCTTTGCCGAGGGGGCTGTCGTAGTCGAGGCCGTAGTTGTAGCTGATGCTTTTGGGGTCAGCCCCCAGCGTGCGGAAGACCTCGGCGATGTCCGTGGGGATGCCGGATTCGTCCGTGCTGTAGGCCGCGTCCGCCAGAAAGCAGCAGAGCCTGGCAAGCTTGTGGTTGTATTCGGAGGGGGAACGGGAGAACCAGGCCGTGTCCCACTCCAGATCCAGAAACTTGCGCTCGGAGGTGTACATGGGAACGAAACTCAGCGTGACGGCCCGCGCGAAAACCCGGGCAGGCAGCAGGAGGACCGCCATGCATGCGAAGAGAAGCAGCTTCCTTGTTTCCGGTCTCGTTCTGGGCATGACTTTTTCGGATGGGTGCTGGGACGGGACGAGGGGGGACGGCGTCCCCTAGAAATCCTCGTCTCCGCCGCCCTGGACGCTCTCCAGGTAGTTGTCCATGTAGCCCTTGTCCAGGAACATCGTCAGGGCGAGCTGGTCCAGGTAGGACAGCTGGCTCGCGTACTCTCCGAAGGCTTCCTTGTACTCGGCGAGGAGCTTGTCCGGCAGCACCATCCAGGCGACCGACAGGCCCTTGCACAGGAGGTTGGAGAAGGTGTTCATGTAGATGACCTTGTTGTTCTTGTCCGCCCCCCTGAAGGTGGAATCCAGGCTGATGTTCGTGGAATCGTCGTTTTCGATGATGTAGCGGTAGTCCGCCTCCGCCGCCCAGTCCAGGATTCCCTGCCGCCGCTCCGCCGGGTCGTCCAGCGTAAACTCGGGCGG
>CADBRC010000110.1 GCA_902796985.1 uncultured Spirochaetaceae bacterium | reverse complement strand
TCTGTCAGGTGACGATCCCGATGGGGTCCGGCCCCTCCTACAAGGGCGTGATAGACGTGCTGCACGGCAAGGCCTACCTCAAGGGCGTGGACGGTGACGGCACGGCCGAGGCGGTTCCCGCTGAATATGAGGAAGCCTACAAGACCGCCCGCGGCATCCTGATGGGTTCTGCGGCGGAAGGCGACGACGACCTGCTCGTCAAGTTCATCGATGAGGGAGAGCTGACCGACGATGAGATCCTCTCCGGCCTCAAGGCTGCATTTGCGGCGAACAAGGTCGTTCCCTGCTTCTCGGGCGACCCTCTCCACGGTTCGGGCCTGTCTCCCCTTCTGGACTTCATCGCCGACGTGTGCCCCTCGCCGCTGGAAGCGCTTGAGCGGGCCGTAAACAAGGACGGAAGCGAGACGGCGGTCCGCTTCCAGCCGGACGGGCAGTTCGGCGCGCTTGTCGTAAAGACGGCGGGCGACCAGTTCTCAGGCAAGCTTTCCTACCTCAAAATTATCTCCGGAAGCCTTTCCGCGGACAGCTCCGCGTTCAACCTGAACGGCGGCAAGGCGGAGAAAATCGGCAAGCTCTACCGGACTCAGGGCAAGAAGCTGGAGGAGATAAAGAAGGCCAACGCGGGGGACATCTGCGTCGTTGCCAAACTGGGGGCGGCGACCGGCGACAGCCTCGCCTCGGACGCGCAGGCCCTGCCCTACAAGCCGCTCAGGCGGCCGGAGCCGGTCTACTCGCTCGCCATCTCCTGCGCGGAGAAGAAGAGCGAGATGAAGGTCAACGAGGAGCTTGCCAAGGTCTCGGAGAGCGACCGCACGGTGACCTTCCAGTTCAACCCGGAGACCCGGCAGAACGTCCTCAGCGGTATGGGCGAGCTGCAGCTGCAGATCATACTGGACAGGATTCAGGCTTCCACGGGCATCAGCGTGCAGACTGCCGTTCCCCGCGTCGCATACCGCGAGACGGTACAGCGCAAGGAGGTCGCCGAGTACACGCACAAGAAGCAGACCGGCGGCCACGGGCAGTACGCCAGGGTGCAGCTGTCGGTGGAGCCGCTCGGACGGGGTGACGGATTCAAGTTCACCAATGCGGTCTTCGGCGGAGCCATCCCCAAGAACTTCATCCCCGGCGTGGAGAAGGGCGTACATCAGGCAATGGAAAGCGGCGTGCTGGCAGGATACCCCGTCGTGGACATCAGCGTCACCGTGCTGGACGGAAAGCACCACCCGGTGGATTCCTCCGACCTCGCCTTCCAGATCGCGGCAAAGACTGCCCTCTCCGAGGCGATGCGCAAGGCGGGCCCCCTCCTTCTGGAACCGGTGATGAACCTGTCCGTCTGGGCGGAGACCAAGTACATCGGCGACATCATGTCCGACCTGTCTTCGAGGCGGGGCCGCATCCTGGGGCAGGAGGCGATCGGAAGCGGAATCGAGGAGATCCGCGCCCAGGTGCCGCAGTCAGAGCTCTTGCGCTACGCGATAGACCTGCGTTCGATAACCAGCTCCACCGGCTCGTTCGAGACGAGCTTTGACCACTACGACCCGGTCTCAGGCAAGCTTGCCGACAAGGTTGTGGAGGAGTCCAAGGCCCTCGCTAAGGAAGGAAAGGAGGGCTGAGGCTGTCCTCCCGTTACGGCAATGGCATGAGCCGACGGGACGGAAAGGCGAGGGCGGGTCTGCGCCATGAGGATGCGGTCCCCTTGTCTTTGTCCCGGGGGCCTGCTTCGCCCCGGGGGGCTATTTCCAGGGGCGGGACTTGCCCAGCCAGCCATGTTTCTTCCAGTGGCTCACGTCCCGCTCGCCCCCCATAAAATTCTTCTTCTGCAGCATCCGCATGAGAGAGAAGAATGCCCTGGTCTTGAGCCCGGGCTTTACCCTGCCGTTCCGCCGGACAATCTTCTTTGCGAGGGCTGCTGTCTTCTTTTCGATCACCGCCTTTTTCTTTTCGTTCACGGTCTCCCAGCTGACGGCAGCGACGGCGATACCCAGCCGGTACTGCTTCGCAATGCCCCAGAAGAAGAAGCTGTCCGCCATGTCCTTTATCGTGCTCTTCATGCCGGCCCCGGCGGCGGTGGCGACGGCGACCGCCTGCTTGCGGAACATCAACGGCTCGGGACTGTGGACCATCCATCTCCATCCGTAGTGGTCGAGGAAGGCTTTCATTGCGCCCGTCGCGTGGTAGACGTAGACGGGGCTTTCGAGGATGATGACGTCCGCCGCATCCATCGCCTCCGTAAGCGGCTTGAGCCGTGCGTAATGGGGGCATTTGGTCTCGCTTATCCTGAAGCAGTTCAAGCAACCCAGGCAGAATTCTCCAAAGTCGCGCGGCAGGAAGAATTCCGTCAGCTCCCCGCCTATTTTCTCCGCCAGGCTGTGCGCTGCGTGGTAGGTGGAGCCCTGGTGGCTCTGCCCGTGGATTATCACCGTCTTCATCGTTTCTTTCTCCTTATTCACCTGAGTCAGTTGCAAAAGCCTGGACTTTTGAAACTGCCTCATCCCGGTCTTGCTGAAAGCCTACTGTTTTTCCTGCGTTTGTTCTAGGGAGCCCCGGGTACACGGGAAGCGCCCGGGTATATGGGAGGCGCCCTTGTCCAAAGGTGTTGTTTTTTGTAGAATCATGGAAGATTGCATTTTGGACAGGAGGAATGCGTATGCCGCACATAACCGTGCAGATGTACCCCGGCCGCAGCGGGGAGCTTAAGAAGGAACTGGCGGAGGCCCTGCTGGAGGCTGCCTCAAAGACGCTCGGGCGCGAGAAGGCTCATTTTTCGGTCAGCGTGGAGGACGTGCCGCAGGAGGAGTGGAAGAACAGGGTCTATGACAAGGTGCTCGTGGACCGGAACACCGTCATACAGCCCGGTTACCAGATGTAAGCTGCTCCGGCGGCCTCTTCCTCCGCCCGGTGCCTGCCGAAAAGTAAATTGACATTTATGTCGATAAAACCTATAATTATGTAGGATTACCAGCGAAGGAAGTTGACGTATGAAAAAAATTCTTGCTCTTGTCATGGCGTTTTGTGCCTCCGGCCTGCTTTTCGCGCAGGTCAATTTCGGTATCGGGGCACGCGGATACATAGGAATCCCGGCGGGAACCACGCTGCACGACGATATGTTCAACAGCAGCTATGATGTCGCCCTGTTCGAGGGGGTCGGTTTCGGATTCGCTGTCTCGGCACAGGTCATGCAGGAGGGGATGAAGGGCTTCGGCGTCGGTCTGGAGCTCGGCTACGCCCACAACGAGATAGGCTGGGAGTATTCCCGCGTCAAGTACAACATGAAGGGCAAGCTCTCCTATTCGTCTTTCGACATCCCCCTGATGGCAAGCTACACCTTCGCAAAGGGAAACTTCCGCATCACCCCGCACATCGGTGCCTACGCATCCATCCCGATCGGTGACCTGAGCTTCGACGTGGAGCGGGTGGAGAGCGACGACAAGCTCATTTCGGAGAAAACGACGACGACCACCATGGACATAACCAGCAAATTCCTCTTCGGAGGCATCGGAGGGGTCGGCATTGGCTACAAGGTCGGCAACGGGCTGGTGAATCTGGATGCCCGCTTCATGGCGGATTTCCCCGCACTTAAGATTGACACTGCGAAAAGCGGCATATCCGTCATGACCCGGCGCAAGCTGACATTCGGCCTGAGTTACGTCCACTTCTTCTAAGAAAGGATGGCAGTGACATGCCGGGCGACACGCTGCTCTTTTTCGCATCGCTCTGCCTTTTCCTTTCTTCCGTCGAATACGCTGTTCCCAAGCCCCTGCCCTTCATGCGGCTGGGGCTGGCGAATCTTCCCGTCATCTTCGCCGTCAAATCCTTCCGTGCCCGCGACGTCCTCCTTCTTGTCCTGCTGAAAGTCCTCCTTTCGTCCTTCATAAGCGGCACGATGTTCAGCTATGTCTTTCTCTTCAGCGCGGCGGGCAGCTTTGCGAGCGGCCTTGCGGTTTACTGTCTGTACGCCCTGCTCAGGAAATGCGGCGGTGACCGCCTGATAAGCAACGCCGGGCTCTGTCTGCTGGGGGCGCTGGCGAACAATGCGGCCCAGATTGCGGTTGCCCGCGTGCTGATATTCGGCAGGCAGGCATACGTCATTGCCCCCCTGCTGCTGGCTTCCGGCCTGATTTCGGGGCTTGCGCTCGGTCTCTTTGCCAACGGCTTTGAGAAGCAGTCCTGCTTTCTGAAGGCCGTCCGGGAGGGAAGGCTCCGGAAGCCTCTTGCCGGGTCGCCGGCCGGGGGGACTGGCGGCGCAGATGTGACCGGTGCGGAGAAGGCCGGCGGAGAGACGGATAGCGCAGAGGCGGATTCTTCTGCCGGGAAGGCGGCCGGAGCGGGTACAGCCCGGACTCCGCTCGCCCTTGCCGTCGTCGCCTTTGTCCTGATGCTCGCCCTGCCTTTCACCGGCGCGGGGTTTGCCGCCACGGACCCGCGCGGCCTGTGGATAAAGGCCGCCGTCTGGCTCCTGCTCCTCGTCCTGGATGAGGCCGCACGGAAGGGGAAGGTCCGCCTGCTCCCTCCGCTCATAATGATTGCAAGTCTGGCCGCCCTCTCCCTGCTCTCGCCGTCCGGAAAGGTGCTGCATGTAATCGGAAGTTTCCGCATAACCCGGGGCGCGCTGGAGGCCGGCCTGTCCAAGGGGCTGACGCTGACCGGCATGCTCTTTGCCTCTCAGGTCATATTCTCCGCCCTGCAGGGGCGCGGCCTGGGCCGGGTTCCGGCCTCGGCCACGAGCACGGGAGGGGGCAATGTCACCGCCACGGGACGGGGGAATGGGGCGAAATGCAGCTTGCCCGGCCTGGCCGGAAGCGTGTTTGCGGACTTCGCCCGCCTGTCCGGGCGCGGGCTGGACATAAAGGGGAAGGGACTCATGGCCGCGCTGGACGGGAGGCTCTGCGAGCTGTGGCCGGAAACGGATTTTTCAGGAGAGGCAGTTTCAAAAGTCCAGACGGACTTTTGAAACTGGACAAAATTAACCTGCGAGGGCCGCAATGACAATGAGGCCCTCGTGAGACAGTGCAAAAGTAACCGACTTTTGCAACTGGCTCAGGAGGAGAAGCATGAAGAAAGGAATGACCGTCATCTATCCGGAATACGAGGGGCTCTACATCAACCTGACGAACCGCTGCCCCTGCGCCTGCACCTTCTGCATCAGGCAGCGCACGTCCAAGGCGGAGTTCGACAACGTGGATACCCTCTGGCTTGAACGGGAGCCGTCTGCGCAGGAAGTCATCGATGCCATAAAGGAAGAAAGCCGGACTGAACGGTTCCGGAACTACAGGGAGTTCGTTTTCTGCGGATACGGGGAGCCGACGGAGGCTCTGGACGTGCTGCTTGAGGTCGCTTCGTTTCTGAAATCCGAGTATCCCGGCATACCCGTGCGGATAAACACGAACGGGCTCGCCGACCTGATAAACGGAAAGCCCGTCGCCCCCCTCCTTGCGGGGAAGATTGACGCGCTTTCGGTCAGTTTGAACTCAAGCGACCCCCGGATTTATGAGGCCACCGTCCGCCCCGTCTTCAAGGAGAAGGCATTTCCCGCCCTCCTCGCCTTTGTCGGGGAGGCGGCCCGGTATGTTCCGAAGGTGACGCTGACGACGGTCGAAACCACGATAAGCAGGGAGGACGAGGCGGAATGCACCCGCCTCTGCGGGCGGCTCGGGGTGACGCACCGCATACGGAAGTTCATCAGCCCCGAGTAACGGAACTGGCTTACGAGAGCCGTACCGCACTGCACGGCGTGCAATTACGGCCCCCGCAGGTTTATTTTGAAACTGCCGCAGGCCCTTATTCTATGGTGCCCATCTTCCTGAGGCAGTCGAACACGGAGCCCTCGCCCGTCCAGTGGGCGGTGCCGGCGAAGATGAAGGTCGTCCCGCCCTCGCGGAGGTAGCCCGTGATGTCCTTGGCCCAGTCCTTGTTGCGGTCGTCGTAGATCATCTTGTTGTAGGCCTTGTAGAAGGCGTGCCTGGCCTCGTCGGCCTCCTTCTCCTCGTCGGAGCGTTTGGCGAAGGTCGCCTTGTCGTTGGCGAGGTAGGCCTCGTACAGGGACCTGGTCATCTCGATGACCTCGGTGGGGTCGTCCAGCTCGTCCAGCACGTCGCGGAGCATGTCCATCTGCTCGTCGTAGCTGCCGTAGGTTATCACGTCCAGCTGGAGCTGGAGGGTGTCCAGTCCCTCTATCTCGCGCCCGGCCTCGCCCGCGTAGGCCATCAGGTTGTTGTCCAGGCCGTACTCGGCGGAGAGCCCGTTGCCCTGGTAGATGGCAGCCGCGATGGAGTAGGTCGTCAGCCAGGGCTCGAAGACGGCGAGCTTTGCCGCGACATCCGCTTCCATGTACCTGCCGAGCGTGGCCCTCTGCTTTTCAGTCAGCCCGTCGGTGACGACCCTGCCACCGGCCTTCTTGAAGCTGTCCACCATCATCTCCATCACTTTCAGCTGTATCTGCGCCGTGTCCTTGCTGGAGATCTCCGCGACGAGCCTGTCCGCGCCGTTCCATGCGGCCAGGACGGGGTCGGCGAGCGGGTACATCCTCCCGTCGCCCAGGTGGAAGCTGCCCTGCACGTACACCGTGGAGGGGCTCCCCTTCTTGTCCGTGCCGTCAATCCTCCAGAACATCCGCTCCGGGCATTCCGTGAGCGTCGCCTTCGCCTTGCCCCCGGTCGTCGCGCATGACAGCATCAGGGCGGCCAGCATCGCCGCCGCCAGCATGCTAAGATACTTTTTCATTGATTTCCTCCGTAGAAAACATGACAAATAAAAACCGGGCCATTCTAGCACATTTCTGATTCTTGTGCTATAATAGGGGATTATGAACGGACCATCTCAGATAGCACAGAATTACGTAAACGTGGGGGTGGGCAAGACCCGCTTCGGCTTGCTCAAGACGTTCGCGCTCGGCATCATGGCCGGGGCGTTCATTGCGATGGGGGCCCTGGGGAGCGCGGTGGGCTCCGTGGGGATCCAGCCGGCGGGCTTGTCCAAGCTGGTCGGGGCCCTGGTGTTCCCGATCGGACTTGTCCTCGTCCTCTGCGCGGGAGGCGAGCTTTTTACGGGCAACTCCCTCGTCATCATCCCGGTGCTTGAGAAGCGCATAAAGATTCAGGACATGCTGAGGAACTGGGGGCTTGCCTATGCGGGCAACCTCGTGGGCAGCATCCTGATAGCGGAGCTCGTCGTCCTGAGCGGTACGCTGAACATGTACCCGGGCCTGTCCGAGGCGGTCATACGGACTGCCGACGTCAAGTGCGCCATTCCCCTGCACGCCGCTTTCATCAAGGGCATTTTGTGCAACTTCATGGTATGCCTTGCCGTCTGGATTTCCTTCGGGGCAACCGAGATGGCGGGCAAGATATCCGCCTGCTACCTGCCGGTTTTCCTCTTTGTCCTCTGCGGCTTTGAGCACTGTGTCGCCAACATGTACTTCATCCCGGTCGGCCTCTTTGCGAGCTACGTTTACCCGGAGATCGCCGATGCGGCGGGCGCAATTCACCTGAGCTGGCTGAGCTTCCTGTTCCGCAACCTCATCCCCGTTACGATAGGGAACCTCCTCGGCGGGGCGGGCTGCGTCGCCGCCGTGTACTGGGCGGCCTACCTCAAGAGGAGATAGTGGAAAGACCCCGGAGAAAGAGGGAGGACATCGTCGCTGGGATCTGGCTCCTGTTCCTCATTGCCTTCCTTTCCGGGCGGATTTTCAGCGCGGGCTGGGACGAGTTTTCCGCCAGCCCCGAGTTCATCGGCACGGCAGTCCAGCCGAAGGTTTCCGGCGGGGAAAGCCCTGCCTCCGGGGAGCTGTTCGTGCCCGGCGGGAGTTTTGTGGCCGGGCCGGAGCCGCTGACGGAGGAGGACGGGAGCCTGTCCGTCCGCTGCCTTGCCTGCCTGCAGCATGCTTATCCCGACATCAACTTTGCGCGGAGCTGGGACCCCGGTGAGGAGGACTGGCTTGTTACCGTGACGATTCCCGCGGACGGTCGCGGCCCGAGGGCAAGGACTGCCGGCTTTTACTGGGCGGGCGGTTCGCTCCTGCCTGCCGAAGAGCTCGGGAACCGGGAGGACTACTGGCCCGTCCTGTACGACTACCCGAGGGAGCTTGCAGACCCTGCCGATATGACGGAGGAGGAGCGGGAGGCGATAAAGGCATTCTCTTCGACCGAGAACCGCCGCGACGGGGCGGGAAGTTCCATGTTCATCTTTGACTTCATCTATCAGTCTGACACCCGCGGCCATCTGGAGGCCCACCTTACGCGCATCTCATTCCTGAGGCACAAGGCGAACGTCCATGAGCGGATAGTTGCCCCGCTCGCCCGCGTGGAGAAGCGGGTCTTTGAGCTTGCCAATGCTGACGGCGAGGTTGCGGCTTTTCTTGCGGGGCTCAAGTCCAACGACTCCTACCTCTGGCGCAGGATTGCCGGGACCAAGCGCAAGTCCTTCCATTCGCTGGGCATAGCCCTGGACCTGCTTCCCAAGAGTCAGGGGGGCAAGCATATCTTCTGGAGCTGGGCCAAGGAACGGCACCCCGACGACTGGATGCTCATTCCCCTGAAGAACCGCTGGATGCCGCCCGCATCCGTCATAGAGGCCTTCGAGGCGGAGGGCTTCATCTGGGGCGGCAAGTGGTCCATCTGGGACAACATGCACTTCGAATATCACCCGGAGCTGATTGAGTTCAACTACAGGCTGCAGTAGTATAGGAATATGGAAGAAGATTTCCTTGCCGAGCTGAAATCCCTTGTCTCTACCATGCTGGCCAACCTGACCCCCCGCCGCGTGCCCGTCTCCCGGGAGACCTGGCGGCTCCTGCTGCCCCTCGTCCTTGCGGCCTTCGTCCTCTTCATCCTCTTCCTGCTGCTGGCAAAAATCGTCACCCACATACAGAGGAAGCGGCACACCGGAAAGCTTCTGGAGCAGTTCGGGATGCTTCTTTCGGAGGTGGACGCGGTCCTCGGCAGTCCTCCCTTCATCGCCCGCTGCGTGTCGCTCGGCGAGGAGATAGACGTCTACACCAACAGGCTGGAGAACAGCAAGCTCATCGCCATGCTCTCCTACAGGATCGCCCTCAAGACCAGGATGTGCCCGGAGCAGGCCGCCCTCTGCTTCTGCTGCGCACTCGTGGCGGATGCGGGGATGCTGGACCTGCCCCGCCAGCTTTTTTTCCGTGAGATCCTGACCGGCAGGGAGCGGAAGCTTCTCAGGGACCAGTGCAGGGCATTCATCTATCAGCTGGACTTTGTTCCTTCCGGTTATTTGCAGTTCTTCGTCGAGACCTGTTCCTGCCGCAAGGAGAACATGGACGGGTCGGGCTACCCGGAGGGACTTAAGGGCGGCGACATTCCGGTGCTCGCCCGCATTGTCCGCGCGGCGGAGGATTATACCGCAATGACCGAGCGCAAGGCCCGCAAGTACCTTGTTCCGCTGTCCAGCCGGGCCGCGGTCAGGGAGATGCGGAAGTCCGCCGAGCTTTATGATCAGAGGATTGTCAATATCATCGAAAAACTGGTATAATTAAAAACATTCTATAGAGGGGACAATATGTGCGGAATAGTCGGTTACATAGGGGTCAAGGACGCAACGCCCGTCCTGATTGACGGGCTCAAGAAGCTTGAGTACAGGGGATATGACAGCGCGGGAATCGCGGTCTATGACGGGAAGGACATCCTTGTCCGCAAGGTCAAGGGGGCGATAAAGTTCCTGGAGGAGAAGCTCGCCAAGGAGACGGTGCGGGGCTGCCTCGGAATCGGCCACACCCGCTGGGCGACCCACGGGGAGCCGAGCGACATCAACGCGCACCCGCAGGTCAACGAGAGCGGGACGATTGCCGTCGTCCACAACGGAATCATCGAGAACTACCTCGCGCTCAAGTCATGGCTCCAGGGCAAGGGAATTGTCTTCCGCAGCCAGACCGACACCGAGGTCATCGCCCATCTGGTCAACTATTACTACGAGAAGCACGGGGACATCTTTGCCGCCGTCCAGAAGAGTCTGGACAAGCTTGAAGGCAGCTATGCGCTCGGGGTCATCTGCAAGGACTTCCCCGACCGCATCATTGCGGCCCGCAAGGAGAGCCCCCTCATCGTCGGCCTGGGCGAGGGCGAGAACTTCATCGCGAGCGACGTGCCCGCCGTCCTGCCCTATACGCGCGAGGTCTACTTTCTGGATCAGAAGCAGCTCGCCGTCCTGTACGCCGACCACGTGGATCTGTTTGACGGGGAGGGCAACAAGGTCATAAAGTCCCCCTATCACGTGGACTGGGACATCTCCTCCGCCGAGAAGAACGGCTGGGAGCACTTCATGCTCAAGGAGATCCACGAGCAGCCCAAGGCCCTCACCCACACGATGTTGCCCCGCTTCGTAAAGGGATCTGACGGCAGAATAACGGACATCAAGTTCGAGGAGATAAAGGAAGGCGGCGACAGCTTCTGGAAGGATGCCCGCCGCATCGTCATAACGGCATGCGGCACGGCCTATCACGCCGGTGTCGTCGCCAAGTACGCCTTTGAGAAATTCGCCCGCATCCCGGTCGCCGTGGACGTGGCGAGCGAGTTCCGCTACCGGAATCCGATACTGAACAAGGACGACGTGTTCATCGTCATAAGCCAGTCCGGCGAGACCGCCGATACGCTGGCTGCCCTGCGCCTCGCGAAGGCTGCCGGCGTCCACATCATCGCGATAACCAACTGCGTCGGCTCCACCGTGAGCCGCGAGGCGGACGACATTGTGTATACCTGGGCGGGGCCTGAGATAGCGGTCGCTTCCACC
The DNA here is from genome assembly GCA_902796985.1 of uncultured Spirochaetaceae bacterium. Classification (GTDB taxonomy): domain Bacteria; phylum Spirochaetota; class Spirochaetia; order Treponematales; family Treponemataceae; genus Treponema_D. The sequence continues at coordinate 1,375 of CADBRC010000110.1, read as the reverse complement.
AAGGCCTACACGACCCAGCTCGCCTGCCTGTACATGCTCGCGCTCAAGGCCGCCTACGTCCGGGGTACGCTCGGCGGCGCGGACTACGAGAGGCTTTTGGGCGAGCTTGCCGCACTTCCGGACAAGGTGCAGCAGGTGCTGGACGACAAGACGCTCATCCAGAAGTTCGTTTCCCGCCACTTCAACAAGGACAAGGTCTTCTTCATCGGGCGGCAGTTTGACAGCGCGACCAGTCTGGAGTGCGCCCTCAAGCTCAAGGAGGTCTCCTACATGCACTCGGAAGCATTTGCTGCCGGAGAGCTCAAGCACGGACCCATCGCCCTCATCGATCCTGCCACGCTCGTCGTTGCGACTGCAACCCAGCAGGAGATGTACGAGAAGCTTGCGAGCAACATCGTGGAGGTCAAGACGCGCGGGGCAGCTACGCTTGTCATTACCCAGGACAAGGAGGGGGCCTTCAAGGCCGCCGCGGACGAGATTTTCCCCATCCCGGACTGCGACAGTGCGTTTGCGCCGATCCTGTCGATCGTGCCCTCCCAGCTCTTCGCATACTACTGCGCGGTACATCGCGGCATAGATCCGGACAAACCTCGCAACCTCGCGAAGTCAGTGACGGTGGAGTAAAGTTTGAAACCGGGCTGGCGGTCGGCTCAGCTAGTGCTGCCCGCCGCTAATGGCCGGGCTTTGCCCGGGCCACGCGGCATAGATCCGGACAAACCGAGGAACCTCGCGAAGTCAGTGACGGTGGAGTAAAGTTTGAGACCGGGCAGGCGGTCGGCATACCTGCAGCCGCCCGGGACCTGTGCAGGCGGTCGTCAAACTTAGTGCTGCCCCCCGTCGCCGGACGGCATACCCGCCGTTCGGGAACTTTTTGAAACAGGCCCTTATATTTTCTTTATGAACCTCAACTGTTCCTTTTCAGATTCATAGCCTAAGTGTTTGTAAAACTTGTGGGCCTCAACCCTCGAAATACCGGAGTTCACCCGCATATAGGCTATTCCATTTTCTTTCGCCCAGTTTTCACCTGCCAGTATCAGCATTTTGCCGATTCCCATCTTTTGGAATTCCTTTTTTACGGCCAGCCCCAATATGTTGCACATGGTTTCAAAATAGAGTGTATCATATTTTTCTATATGAATATAGCCTGCGATGCTTCCATTTTTACAGGCGACAAACACTGCCTCCCTTTTATCGTCCAGTGACCGTATCTTCTGTTCGACCAATGAAAGCGTGCATGTATAGCCTAATGCTTCCTCGCATATCGCCTGAATTTCACCCGCATCGGAAAGCTTTATGTTTCTTATTTCAAATTCGTCCATAGCTTCTAAAATAACAAAAAACGGGCATTTTTCAGTAAAAACCAGCTATCTTTTTC
>CADBRC010000109.1 GCA_902796985.1 uncultured Spirochaetaceae bacterium | reverse complement strand
TTCCCCAAGGAGGATTCGAACCCCCACAGTCAGAACCAGAATCTGAAGTGCTACCATTACACAATCGGGGAATGCAAGGTAAGAACTACTATACAGATAAATGAAAAAAAAGTCAACTGGGGAGGCGAAAATAATCGGCAGGAAAAGCGCTTTTCCCGCTTTCCCTGCCTGCAGGACCTGCTAGTTCCTTCCTCCCCAGTAGGCTTCGTTCCAGCGCAGCTCGTTGCGGAACTGGTGGACCTTGGTGTCCGCGTCGATGACGACACACTCTATTCCGACCATCTCCGCCCAGTCGCGCAGCATCTCTGCGTCGATGATGTTGCTGAATGCCGTGTGGTGGCCGCCGCCCGCCAGGATCCAGCTCTCGGCGGACGTGGCGAGGTTCGGAAGCGGCTTCCAGAGCATGCGGGCGACCGGCAGCTTGGGCAGGTCGGCCTCGGGCTTGATGACTTCCACCTCGTTGGCGACGCAGCGGAAGCGGCCGCCCATCTGGACGACGGCGGCGACGAGTCCCTTCCCCTCGATCGCGTTGAACACGAGGCGGGCGGGATCATCCTTGCCGCCGATTCCCAGCGGGTGCACCTCGACGCGGGGCTTGGAGACTGCGATCTCGGGATCGACCTCAAGCATGTGGCTGCCCAGGTCGGCTTCTTTGCCGTTCTCCAGGTTGTAGGTGTAGTCCTCCATGAAGGCGTTGCCCTTGCCCGTCGTGACAAGACCGGCGGTCATCACCTTGAAGGTGCGGACGAGGGCGGACGTCTTCCAGTCACCCTCTGCGCCGAATCCGTAGCCGTCGGCGAGCAGGCGCTGGATGGCAAGGCCCGGCAGCTGCTTCATGCCGTGCAGGTCCTGGAAGTTCGTGCAGAGCGCGCTTCCGTCATTGTCCTTGAGGAAGGCGCGCAGGGCAAGCTCTATCTTGGCCTGCTCCTTGATGTGGCTTATCGTAAAGTCCTTGTCGCTGCCGAGGACTATCTCGTACTTGGCGTTGTATTCGTCGTAGAGCGCGTCAATGTCGGCCTGCTTGACGGCGTTCATGTACTCCACCAGGTCGCCGATTCCGTAGTAGGGAACGGACCAGCCGAACTTGACCATCGCCGCTACCTTGTCTCCGTCGGTGACCGCGACCTCGCGCATGTTGTCGCCGAAGCGGATGACGCGGAGGGTCTTGCCGTCGGCGACCGCGCGGGCAGCACGCATCCAGTCGGCGATCCGCTTCTGCGTCGTCCCGTCGTTCCAGTGGCCCACGATGACCTTGCGGGGAACGTCCATCCGTGCAGTGATGTAGCCGAACTCACGGTCTCCGTGTGCACTCTGGTTCAGGTTCATGAAGTCCATGTCCATCGTCGCATAGGGAATCTTCACGTTGAACTGGGTGTTCAGCTGAAGCAGGGGTTTCCTGTAGGCGTTCAGCCCGGCGATCCACATCTTGGCGGGGCTGAAGGTGTGCATCCAGCAGATGATTCCTGCGCACTTGCTGTCGGCATTGGCCTGCTCAAGCGTCTCCCTGATGGAAGAGGGGGTCAGGAGCGTCGGCTTCCAGACGAGGGGGCAGGGCAGCGAGCCTGACTTGTTCAGGGACTCGACGATCTCTTTGGAATCCTTTGCGACCTGCTTGAGCGTGTCCTCGCCGTACAGGTCCTGGCTTCCCGTTACGAACCAAAATTCATACTCTTTCAAAATCATATGTCACTCCTTAATAAACCTGTGCGGAAACATCAGTTTCCGAACAGGTTGCCTTGAAATGCGATGTCCAAAATCACGCTATTTAAGCGATTTTGGACTCGTCACCTGAGCGGAAACGTAGTTTCCGAACAGGTCTATTATTTTCCGGTCTTGAAACGTATCACGTTCCATGAAGCAGGCTTGAGATTCAGCGTGAACTTGTTGCCGTCGCCCTGTGAGACAGGGACGGAGGCGGGCTTGACCGCCTCGGGTGCCTCAAGTGAGTTCTTCGCGTTCAGGTCCGCGCCGCACAGTTCTGTCCTGCCCGTCATTTCGGCCTTGCCGAAGTCCATCAGGTTGAGCTCGGTATGGGAGATATCCGTCTTGCTCGTGTTCAGTGCGAAGACGGACAGTTCTCCGGCCTCCTCGTTGTGGACGGCTGCGAAGATGACCGCAGGAACTTCGCCGTATTTGTCCGTTACCTTGTTCTCCGTCTTGACGACCGGGGCCAGTGCAGTACCGCGCCCGTAGACCGAGATGTCGCGGAAGGGGAAGTAAATCGCCTGTTTGTAGGCTCCCTTTCCCGGTTCGGTGAAGATCGGGGCGATGACGTTGACCAGCTGGGCAAGGCATGCGACCTTTACGCGGTCGGCATGGTTCAGCAGGGTTATCGCGAGGCCGCCGACGACGAGGGCATCGAGCAGGGAGTAGTGGTCCTCCAGAATGCGGGGGGCTTTCTCCCAGGGATGGGGCTCCTGCTTCTGCTGGTACCAGACGTTCCATTCGTCGAACGACAGGTACATCGTCTTCTTGCTCCGCTTGACCGCCTTCACATAGTCCAGCGTCGCGCAGGAGGTCTTGATGAAGTCGTCCATGTCAACGAAGGAGGCGAGGAAGTCATCGTCGTTGCCGAAGTTCTCGTAGTAGCGGTGGATGGACATGTAGTCCACCAGGTCGTAGGTGTGCTCCAGCACCGTGCGGTCCCATGAGGGGTAGGTGGGCATGCTCGTCGTTGCGCTGCCGCAGACCACCAGCTTGATGCTGTCGTCCGTCCACTTCATTATCTTGGCGGCTTCAAGGGCCTTCTTGCCGTAGTCGTCTGCGTCCAGATGGCCTATCTGCCAGGGGCCGTCCATCTCGTTGCCGACGCACCAGGTCTTGATGCCGTAGGGCTTCTTGTGCCCGTTCGCCGCGCGGAGGTCGCTCCAGTAGGTGCCGCCCTCAAAGTTGCAGTACTCCACCAGGTCACCTGCGTCCTGCGGCGTACCCGTGCCCATGTTGACGGCCCCCATTACCTGGGTTCCGGATTTGAGCGACCAGTCGTAGAACTCATCGATTCCGATTTCATTGGTCTCAATCGTGTGCCAGGCCCTGTCCAGCCTGACGGGACGCTTGTCCCTGGGGCCTATGCCGTTCCTCCAGTCGTAGCCCGACAGGAAGTTGCCTCCCGGGTAGCGGACCAGGGAGACCCCCAAATCCTTGACCATGCTGATTACATCCTTGCGGAAGCCCTGCTCGTCCGCCTCGGGATGGCCCGGCTCGTAAATGCCGGTATACACCGCGCGGCCCAGATGCTCTATGAAAGAGCTGAAAAGGTTGGGGTCAACCTCCCCTTTCTTGAAGTCCTTTACTACCGTGATTTTTGTATCCATATTTGCTATTATATCACGATATTTTTGGGTAAACAACATAAAAAATTGAAATATATGAACTTTTTTTGAACCGGTCGGGATGCGCTCCGGCATCGGGCGGCACGCTACGCACCTGCTGCCTTGAAGCTACGCTGGCGGTAGCGCGGTGGGTGCTGTCCGGCACTCAAATCAGCGGTCTCCTGTAATCTCCCTTCCCCGGTCTTGTTTCCTTA
>CADBRC010000108.1 GCA_902796985.1 uncultured Spirochaetaceae bacterium | reverse complement strand
CCCTTGGCATTTGGCGCCTTGGTCATCACAGGGTGGCTCTTCCGGTTGGTCGAACCGCCGCCATACAGCAATTATAACACATTTTTGAACGTTTTCAAGCCACCGGAAGCTTGTTATAAAGCTGTCGCCCGTTACCGGCCGATCTAGCACCCCTCTACCGGACGGTACTGACCGGTCCACTTGACAGGGCATAGATAACGCTTTAGAATTCAATGTAACATTCAGATGAGGGCTGTCCGTGATGCACGTTAGGTGCGCGGCGGACAGTCTTGGATACGAGGCTGCGCGATGAACAAACTTGCCGTCATTTTTCCGGGACTGGGGTATGGCCCCGACCGCCCTCTCTTGTACTATGCAGGAAAGATCGCGCGGAAGGCAGGCTATGAAATTGTCACGGTCTCCTACGGTGAGCTGCCCCGCGTAGAGCGTCCGGCGCCGGGAAAGCCGCTCGATACCGCCCGGCTGGAAGAATGCTTCGCCCTCGCCCTGGAACGGGCGGCGCGGCAGCTTGAGGGGGCCGGAGCGGACGACATCCTCCTCATATCCAAGAGCATCGGTACGGCGGTCGGAGCCGCATGGGCTGCCTCCCGCGGCCTTTCTCCCCGGCAAATCCTGTATACTCCCGTATCCAGGACATTCGACTTTCCGCTTGCGGATTCCGTCGCTTTCCACGGTACGGCTGACCCCTGGCTCGGGAACGCGGAGTTCAACGACCTCTGCCGCAGGGCCTCCGTGCCGGTGCACGTGTTTGACGGGGCAAACCATTCGCTGGAACGCGGTGACGTTTCCGGGGACATCAGCTACCTCAGCGTTGCCATGCAGTCAACGGAGGATTTCATCGCGGAACGGAAAAACGGCTGGTGGAAAATCGGCTGACGGAAAAACATCTGCTCACTGCCCTGCTCTGTTTACGATTTTATGAGGAGAAATAACACATGACTGAATTTATACGAAACATCAGCATCTCATCTCTTGTTTTCCTATCATTCTTTTGCTTTCAGGTAGGAGTCTTTTTGTGGTCAGGGCACAAGCTCAAGCAGAACGGCAGGCGGACGCTTATCTTCATTGAATTCTTCACCGGCTTCCTGCTCCTTTTCGATGCCCTCGCATACATCTACCGGGGAAACACCAGCAGGACGGGCTGGTACATGGTGCGCCTCAGCAATTTCCTGGTTTTCGTATGCAACTTTTCAATATCCTTCTTCTTTTGTTTTTATGTCTGTGAATTCATAAAGCGCTCGCGCCTCAGCCTGTCGCTGCTTCTGCACCCGAAGGCTTCCGTGAAAGGCGGAATTCCCGCCCAGCTTTTCATAGTCCTCCTCTTGTGCCTCGCCGGAATCGGCATTATAGCCGTCAGCCAGTTCACGGACCTTTTCTATTATTTCGATGAAAACAACCTGTATCACAGAAGTGCGTTTTTCCCGGCGAGCGTCGTCTTAGGGATTCTGCCGGGGCTCATCACGCTGACAATGCTCCTGCAGAACAGGAAAAAACTTGCGACGAATGCCTTTGTTTCCCTTCTGTTCTATTTTGTATTTCCTGCAGGCGGGGTTGTCCTGATTCTTGTCAGCTATGGATTCCCCTGGATAAACGGTGCTCTCGGACTCGGCGCGCTGCACCTGTTCTATTCTTCCATAAAACTGATGGAACTTGAGTTCTATTCAGGAGACCGGGCGCATTCAATCATAAGCCCGGTCTACAAGGCGGAAGCCGCTTCACAGGAGATACGGAAACGGGTGGTGCGGAACCACTTTTGGCAGACGCTTGCCATAAGCCTGGGAGGTATCCTTTTGGTCCTCGTAATCGTTTCGATCACCGGCATACCCCTCCCCGAAAAAGCCTTGATGATTAACGAGCCGTATTCGGAAAACGACTCCGCAAAGCCGGTCTGCGTGACCTTTGTAAGGAATGCAGACAAGCAGTGGGTTGACGGAGAAGATCCTGACAGGACGGGAGCTCAGTTCGACGGAATTATATTCAACAACATGAGCAGCACGATCATCACCGACTGGAACTTTTCAATCGACGTTCCGGAAAACTGCTCCGTTGATCCGGGCCCCTGGAACGGAACCTTCTCGCTTTCAGGCAGTGCACTGAATGTACGGAAGCCGCAGGAAGGCGACGAAGAGAACATCCACGGCGAGGATTTTTATACAATCACGCCCTTGAAGACGCTCGGCTTCGGCTGCATCATGTATACGCCGCACGACTATCAGCCGCTCTCGCAAAAAATCGTATTCAGCTATTCAAGCATATTGAAGCCGCTGACGAACAGGCTTTTCGATGTTTTCCTCGCCCTGCTGTTTGTCGTCTTCATCATCTCTACGACAATTACGCTTTTTGAAGGAAAGCTCATCCGTGTCGAGGAAGAGAACCGGAAGCTTGAGAACACGGTGAAGGAGCGTACAAAGGAACTTGAGGCAGAAAAGAACCGTTCTGAAAACCTGCTCCTGAACATCCTTCCAAAAGAAATTGCAAAGGAACTTACGGCCCGCCCGAACAGTACCATTGCAAAACAATATCCGAATGTCACCGTCCTCTTTACCGATATTGTCGGCTTTACGAAGATAAGCGGGGAAATGACCGCCGAAGAAGTGGTCACCATGCTCAACAAAATGTTTACGATGTTTGATGAGCGCGCCCAGAGCGAAGGAATCGAAAAAATCAAGACGATCGGGGACGCGTACATGGCGGCAGCCGGCCTTACCCTGGAGCGAAGCAACGACGGGGCCGTCAAGATGGTTCGTTTTGCCCAGGGGCTGCTGCACGACGTACTCACGTTCAACAGGAATTCAGATATTAAGCTGCAAATCAGGCTCGGGATAAACTCAGGTCCGCTCGTCGCCGGCGTAATCGGAAAGACAAAGTTCATCTATGACATCTGGGGCGATACCGTCAATGTGGCAAGCCGGATGGAAAGCACGGGTCTCCCCATGAGGATCCACGTAACGGAGACGACAAAGGCGCAGACTGCAAACCTGTTCCAATACAGCGAAAATATCGAAATCGACGTAAAGGGAAAAGGCATGATGAAGACCTACTTTTTATGAGCATTCCCGCTGAGAAACGGGAAAAGGAGGTAAATCGCTCTCATATCTTCCTGACCTGAGCATAAATCCCAGTAAACGAGATAAAACCGCAAGAAACCGCATAAAATTTGGTAACATACTTGATATTTTGGCATAATTCTACTATATTCTAAGTGCTGAAGAAAATTGATATGTACCAGTGCATCTTGCAATGGTTTCTATGTAAAGATAACAGAGGTCAGAATAATATGAAGAAACTGCTTGGAACCGCCCTTTTCGCTGTCGCAACTGCCCTTTTTCTAAGCCTTACTGCGTCATGCAGCATGCTCACCGACGGCAGCCTGGACGGGGAGGAGTTTGTGGCGCCGGCGGCAACCACAAGCAGCGGCAGGAAGCAGGACAAAGCCAGCCCCGCCGCGGAAAGCACCGCACAGGCACAGGCTGTCCGGGACGAGGCTGTCCGGGACGAGCAGGCGGCGAAGAAGAGGGCTGCCGCATCCGAGCAGGAGAAGAACGATAAGGAGCAGTCGCTTGACCAGGCAAAGAAGCAGGGGGCGGCGCAGGAAGAAATAGAGAAGCTTGCGGAAGAAGCCCAGATCGCGGGCAGCAAGGCAGACGCTGACAAGAAGGCCGCCGACGCCGCCACGGAGACCCGCAAGGCTGCTGAGGAAGCGCTTGAGGCAGAGACCCAGGCCGGCAGGGCAGAGACCCAGGCGGACAAGGCTGCCCAGGCCGGTACGGCGGGAGAGGCGAGGAACGCCGCCCGCGAGGCTGACAGCGCGGCACAGGCGAGTGAGCAGGCGGCCGACGGTACGAAGGATGCTGTCAGGAAGGCCGAGGAAGCTGTCCACGAGGCACAGGAAGCCGCAGAAGAAGCCCGGAAAGCTGGTGAGGCCGCAAAGTCTGCGAGCGAGGACATCAGCAGGTATGTCGCCGAGCTTGAGAAGACTCTGAGCGATCACGAGAGAAGGATCCGGGAGCTGGAAAAGATGCTGGAGCGGGCCGTCCAGGCTGCAGAGGACGCAAGGCAGGCTGCGGAGTCAGCCGGCAGCACCGCAACGGAAAAAGAGGCTCAGGCAACTCAGGAGGGAGCGGGAAGCTCCACTGGCTCTGGCTCACAGGACAGCGGCGCGGGTGCGTCCGGTTCAGGTGCGTCCGGTTCAGGT
>CADBRC010000107.1 GCA_902796985.1 uncultured Spirochaetaceae bacterium | reverse complement strand
TTCGGCAACACGCTGAGCGCAGTCATCGGTGAGACACTCTTCGGCATACCCGTGTCGGGAACAATATATACGGTCACCCTCGTGCTGATTCTCTTCGTACTGAATCTGCGCGGTGTGGACATGTTCGCCAAGATTCAGAACGTCGTTGCGTATGCCCTCATCGGCTCGCTCGTCGTGATGGGAATCCTCGGCTGCATCAAAGTAAATCCCGCCACCATCGTGGAGCAGCCTGCCGTTCTTTCCGGAAAAATGGAAGACATATTCTCCCTCCTGGGACTGTCCTTCTTCCTCTTCATCGGAGTGGAATACATCGTTCCCATTTCCAGCGAGGTCAGGAACGCGCGCAGGATGGTGCCGCTCGGAATGGTGCTGAGCCTGGTGATAATCCTCGTGATGCAGATTTTCATCGTCATTGGCTTCAGCAACTATACCCCCTGGGCTGAGCTGGGCGAGAGCACCGTTCCGCACATGCTCTACGGAACTGCCCTGCTCGGTAAGGCCGGAACCGCATGGATGACGATCGTCTCCCTGCTCGCGGTCGTCAGCACGGTGAACACCGCGATGTTCGGTGTAAGCCAGCTCTGCTTCGGCATGGCGAAGATAGACCTGCTTCCCAAGCTGTTCATGCGGCGGAACAAGAGCGGTACGCCCTACGTGGGGCTTATCCTCATTACCACCGCACTGATTGCGATAAACGCGACCGGCCTTGGAACGAGCGAGAAGATTGTCTTCCTGATAAACACGGGCTGCGTATTCTGGATTTTCTGTTATGTCGTCCTGCACATAGACGTGATTGTCCTGAGGTTCAAGCTGCCCAAGGCACCGAGAACCTTCAAGCTGCCATTCGGGATTCTCATCCCGTTGGTCGGCGTAGTCGGGAACCTCTTCATGATTTGGAATATCGCTCCCGACATGAAGAACCGCCTGATCATCTTCGGGATATTCGCTGCGGTTTCCCTGCTGCTCGCCCTGTATGCGTTCTTCTGGGTCTGCTTCAGGATGAAACGGCCCCTGTTCAAAGCCTACCCGATTAAGGAAGTCATGGCAATGGACACGGATTTGTACCAGATGCGGCATTACCCCCTGCTTGCCAAGAAGCTGCACATAGAAGCGGTTCCTGACGTGCAGGCTGTGAGCGCGGAAAAGAATACGGGCACCCGCCCGGAATAGTTGGACTGATAAAGAAGGATAGCATATGGAAAGGCAAAGAATCACGGAGCATCCCATTCTGGGTACTCCCAAGAAAGGGCAGCTTGTCAGTTTTATGTTTGACGGAAAAGAAATGCAGGGCTACGAAGGCGAGCCTGTCGCCGCGGCCCTCCGCGCGGCGGGCGTGCTCAAGCACCGGGAGACGGCCCGCCTGCACAAGCCGAGGGGCATTTTCTGTGCCATCGGACGCTGCACGGACTGCGTCATGGTTGTGGACGGAGTGCCGAACACGAGGACCTGCATCACCCCTCTGAAAGCCGGGATGAAGGTCGAGACCCAGTACGGCTGCTCGAACAAGAAAACATGGTAGGAGCAATCTATGGAACGATATAATCTTATTGTTGTGGGCGCGGGTCCTGCCGGACTGAGCGCGGCTATAGAAGCCGCTCGGCACGGCATGAGCGTACTTGTCTTTGACGAGAACGCCCGTCCCGGCGGCCAGCTGTTCAAACAGATACACAAGTTTTTCGGCAGCAAGGAGCACAAGGCGAAGATACGCGGCTTCAACATCGGCGAGGAACTGCTCAAAGAAGCGTCGGACGCCGGCGTGCAGGTCAAGCTGAATGCAACCGTCATAGGGATTTTCGAAAACAAGGAAGTCACCGTCAGCCATGACGGGGCGGTGCACCACTATAAGGCGGACTCCGTCATCATCGCGACCGGAGCCGCGGAGAACATGGTTCCCTTCGAAGGCTGGACACTTCCCGGCGTTATCGGCGCGGGAGCCGCCCAAACCCTGATGAACCTGCACGGCATAAAACCGGGGCAGAAAATACTCATGCTCGGAAGCGGTAACGTCGGTCTCGTCGTCAGCTTCCAGCTCCTGCAGGCTGGCTGCGAAGTCGTTGCCCTCGTCGATGCCGCCCCGAGAATAGGCGGCTATGGTGTCCATGCGGCGAAGGTCGCACGGACGGGCGTTCCCTTCTATCTGGGCTACACGATTAAAAAGGTCGAGGGGACTGAGAAAGTCGAGGGAGTCGTCATCGGAAAGGTGGACGAAAAGTTCAAGATTATCCCCGGCACGGAGATCCACTTTGACGCGGATACGGTCTGCGTTGCCGTCGGACTCAGCCCGATGAGCCAGCTGCTCAAGATGACCGGCTGCACGATGGAAGACAACCCCAGGCGCGGCGGGCAGGTTCCGATAGTCGATGAATACGGCGAGACAAGCGTTCCCTGCCTGTTCGCAGCGGGTGACGTAAGCGGCATAGAGGAGGCGAGCTCCGCGATGATAAAGGGCCGCATGGCAGGGCTCAGGGCGGCGTACAAGCTGGGCTTCACCGAGGAAAGCCAGATGCTCAGTACCGAGGACGAGTACGCGAAAGATCTGGACAGCCTCAGGCAGGGCATGTTCGCCCCCGGCAACAGAGGCAAGGTCATCGAGAAAACGGACGAGGGCATCCCTGTCTCGCAGAATCTCCTGACAAAGGGCTTTGTCAGCGACGATGAGATCGGACGATTCCCCGGCGTTACCCAGCGGAAGGGAATACACCCGGTCATCGAGTGCACGCAGAACATCCCCTGCAATCCCTGTCAGGACGCATGCAAGAAGCACTGCATCAAGATAGGATCCTGCATAACAGCTCTTCCCTCCGTTGCAGCTGATGCGGAATGCACCGGCTGCGGGATGTGCGTCGCAAGCTGTTCCGGTCAGGCAATCTTCCTTGTGCAGGAGGATTACGAGCCGGGATTCGCGAGCATCACGCTGCCGTATGAGTTCCTGCCCCTCCCGCAGAAGGGCGAAAAGGGAACTGCCCTGTCACGGAGCGGCAAGCCTTTGTGCGAGGCGGAGATAGTCGGAGTGCGTTCGAGTCCCGCGTTTGACCACACGAACCTTCTGACGATGAAAGTTCCGAGCGACTTCGCGATGACCGCGAGATTTTACAAAGGAGGCAAACTGTGATGAATGACAGGAACCGGGACATCGGCGAGTTTGTCCCGCATGACGATGACGATATGATTATCTGCCGCTGCGAGGAAATCACGAGGGGGGAAATCCGCCGTGCAGTCCATGACGGCATGTTCACCATGCAGGAAATCCGCCGCTACCTGCGGGCTGGGATGGGCCTCTGCCAGGGGCAGACCTGCTCCCGGATCGTGAAGGGCATACTCGCCTCCGAGCTGGGGGTAAGCCCTGCGGGCCTGACTCCTGCGACAAGCAGGGGACCGATACGGCCGACGGAGATGGCGACCCTTGCGGCAGAGGTCTTGTAGCCGCATGATTTGGAGATTGAGATATGGAAAATACATCTGATGTAATCGTAATCGGTGCCGGCATCGTAGGGAACGCGACCGCGTACTACCTTGCCAAGCATGGCCTGAGCGTCAGGGTGCTTGAGGCCTCGGACTACATAGGCAACGGCGGCTCCTCCCGTAACGGCGGGGGGGTACGGCAGAGCGGACGCAACCCCAAGGAGCTCCCCCTGATGATGTGGGGCGTGAAGAACATCTGGCCGGGTCTGAGTGAGGAGCTTGGGGTGGACACGGAATATACCCAGGGCGGAAACCTGCGTCTTGGCAAAACCGAGCAGCACCGGGCAATCCTGAACGGACTCACCGATAACGCCGTCAAGTGCGGAGTCGGCGTGCGCATGATAGATGCTGCCGAAGTCAAGGAGATAAATCCATACCTGTCCGACGAGGTACTCTGCGCGAGCTGGTGTCCGACCGACGGTCACGCAAACCCGCTGATCACGACGCTCGGCTATTACCGGAAAGCGAGGGAGCTTGGGGTTAAGTTCCTGACGGGCGTTTTTGTCTCCGGCCTTCTGACCAAGAAGGGCAAGATATGCGGGGCACAGACGAGCGAGGGGGATTTCTTTGCGGACACGGTCGTCGTCGCGGCAGGATTCGAAAGCAATCCGATCCTCTCTACGGCGGGGGTCACGATTCCCATGAAGAAGCAGGCGGTCTCCTGCCTGGTGACGGAGGCGGAACCGGTGATGTTCCCCCAGATGCTCGGCACGGCGATGGCAGACTTCTACGGACACCAGACCAAGCACGGCTCGTTCGTCATGGGAGGAACTGACGGATTCGACGAGGTTCACTTCCGCATAGACGATGCATATCCCCTTGTCGGAAGCAGCATGGTCAGCGCGACCAGCCGGGGCATTCTGGGCTACTTCCCCATCCTGAAGAACGCGAAGGTCGTTCGTGCGTGGGGCGGATACCTGGACTGCGGCGTGGATGCGGTTGCGACCGTCAGCAAGTGCGACGAGGTTCCCGGCCTGTACGTGGAGTGCGGCTTCACCGGGCACGGATTCGGACTGGGGCCTGCTGCGGCCTACAACATCGCGGAGCTTATCGCGACGGGATCCTGCCCGGCGGACATTTCCCCGCTCCGCTACGACAGGTTCAAACCGTCAAAGTAACCGCGTCAGTACAAAAGTCCGTCCAGACTTTTGAAATTGTCTCAGTTACCCGGTATGCCGGCGGGAAGCAGGCTCTCTGCCACCGCCGGCAGCACACCCCGGTGTTTCATTCATCCTGCCAACAGGCAGACGGGCAAGGAAAACCGTAACTTTTGAAGCGGAATGTTGTTCCTTAGGCAGGAGAAAAAGTATGAAAAGGATGTTGTGTTTTTGTATCCTGTTTTTTGCTGCTGTCTGCCAGTCTTTTTCTTTCGGGTCTGAAACCCTGAACACCTGCAACGAATTTGGCGGAATTACTGTTGAATATACGTTTACTCCCCTTGAGCCTCAGTACGAGGACTTGTACAAAATGCAGGTCTTTTATGATGATTCAGACATAAAGCGAAAAGAAGTGTATTTTCTTTCTGAAAAAATGCAGGATGAAAAAAGCATCCTGACACAAACCTACATTTACAACAACGGAAAGATAGAGGAATACAGGATTCAGCTTACCGAAAATGAAGCTTCGAAAAAAGGTGTATCAGTTCTGATACAGAAGGTCGACGAGGCAGATACTGTTTACGCATACGGGTATTCAGACGGGAATGTTACGGCGTATTCGTCCGCAGATTCTTTTGTTACCGGCTATCCCCTGTATTCGCTCGATTACATTGAAAAGGAAATGATTCCCCCGGAAAAAACCACCGGAAAGAAAGCCGTTTACCGACTGAGCGCAAAATATAAGAAAGCACGGACGTTCGTGCGTTTTTCCCCGGAAGCTTCCGAAATGACAAGCGAAGACAGGGAGCTGGTCAGCAAATATACGTTATTCCTGAACGATCCTGACAAGGCCGAACTCTACAACACGAAGTACCAGGTCGAATCCGGAGGCAAGATGTATACCGTATATGTACAGGATTCCCTTATCCCGTATCTGACGACACCGTACCTGACAGAAGACGGGGCCTGCCTGCTGGCCTATGGCACAATCGGCTATAATGACAAGCTGTACCTCATTGCGACGGAATTCTCCGAAATCAGATGATGGGCTACATGGAGGCTGACGGACACGGATACTACCGGTCGCGACCGTCAGCACATGTAAAGAGGTTTCCGGTCTTGTACGCAGAGCGCGGCTTCACCGGGAACGGGTTCGGTCTTGGCCCAGCGTTTCGTTCATGCTGCCGGTTCTGTATCCGGTAATATCGAGAGCGACATAGCTGAAGCCGAATTCCTTGAACCTCTTGTTTACTTCAAGACGTGTTCCCTCTTCCATAAACTTCCCGAATTCATCCGGAGACAGTTCTATTCTTGCAAGCGTATCATGGATCCTGACCCGCAGCTGATGAAAGCCCATGTCAAGCAGCAGCTGCTCAGCCTTGTCCACCATGCCCAGTTTTTTTTCGGTGATTACATCACCATACGGAAAGCGGCTGGCAAGGCAGGCAAAGGACTGCTTGTTCCATGTCGGGAGCCCGAACAGTTTTGACAAGTCCCGTATTTCCTGTTTTGTAAAGCCAGTCTCCCTCAGCGGACTCTTTATGCCCAGCTCTGCCACAGCCTGAAGGCCCGGCCGGTAATCCCCGTTATCATCAAGGTTGGAACCTTCCGCAACCTCTGCCATTCCCTGTTCATCCGCAAGCTTTTTGATTTTTTCAAACAGCTCATGTTTGCACAAATAGCAGCGGTTCCGAGGATTATGCGAAAAGCCCTCTATTTCAAGTTCGTTCGATTCTATGATAAACTGCCGTATTCCTTCTTTTTCACAGAAAGTCTTCGCCTCGTTTAATTCACGAACCGGAAACGAACAGGAAGATGCCGTAACGGCAATCACATTGTCTCCCAAGGCATCTTTGGCGGCATGCAGCAAGAACGTAGAGTCAACCCCACTGGAAAATGCAACCGCCACGCTTCCGAACGAAACGAGATGCGCTTTTAATCCATCATATTTTTTCAGTATATCAGCTGTGTTTTCTGAATTCATTATTCTATCTTCTTGATAACCTCTCCCAGATCTATCTGTATGAAACCCGACCGCTTGGTCTTGTAGAAGTTGTTTTCCTCCCATGCAACGATGAGGTAATTTCCGGCAACGGCAACTTCCCCGTAGGAATATCCGGCCTGCAGGAGAGGCAGACGGAATGCAGAGATGTTACCGTCCGGTGCC
>CADBRC010000106.1 GCA_902796985.1 uncultured Spirochaetaceae bacterium | reverse complement strand
TCTCTGTACGTTCAAAACGGGAATCCTCTTCCTGCCGGTCGGAGCCGCAGCCGGATTCCTCCTTTTGAAGTCCGCTGAGGGAGCCTGTCTGGGCATCTCAGCGGTCTTCATAATCCGGCATTTCCTCTGGGAACTCTTTTCCCATCTCTTCGGGAAGCTGCTGCACCTGACAAACAGTGACTGATGTCCACGAGCCCCCTGCCTGCTCCTACACCTGGAACTGGTCTATCTGCAAGCCGATCCTGTTGATGGACTCCCGGACCTTTCCCGAGATGTCAGAAAGGACGGAGCCGGTCTTGTTCATCTCCTTGGCTCCCAGGGACATCTCGGCCATGCCGTCCCGGATTACCACCGTGGCATCCTGCAGCTTCTGGACCTCGGCGAGAATCGCCTGATTGCCGACAGCCATCTCCTGTGAGGCGCTCTTGACCTCGGATGTGCTGTCGTTCATTATCTTGAGGGCCTCCACTATCTGCTGGGAGCCGGACTGCTGCTCGCTCATGGCGGCCTTTATCTGATTCACCAGCTGGTCGGTCTGGGCTATCTTCTCGCCGACACCGGCAAAGCTCTCCGTACTCTCACGCGCCGCGACGACGACCGTCTGGATGCTCTCGCTTATCTTGCGAAGCTCCTCGCTGATCTTCTTGGACTCTGCGGCGGAAGTCTCCGAAAGCTTGCGGATTTCGTCGGCGACGACGGAAAAGCCCTTTCCCGCTTCCCCGGCATGGGCCGCCTCGATGGCAGCGTTCATCGCAAGGAGGTTCGTCTGGCTGGAAACGCTCGTGATGGCGACGTTCGCATCCTGCAGGGCCTTGGACTGGGCCTCAATGTCCGCCACGTGCTCGGACACCCGCTGCTGCCTCTGGATGCCTTCGTTCGTGTTTGCTTCAAGCGCACTGAACGATGCGGCCATCTTCTCCACGCTGCTGTTGACGGACGCGATGTTGCCTATCATCAGTTCGACGGCGGTGGAAGCCTGGGACACCCCGTAGGACTGGGTCTCAATCATGCGGCCCAGGCTGTTGATGTTCTCCGCAATCTCGGTGACGGCGGCGGAAGTCTGCGAGACCGAGCGGGACTGGTTTTCCACCTGCCCGCCAACGCTCTCTATGTTGGAAAGAATCTCCGTGATCGCGCTCGCTGTCCCGTCTATGCTGTCCTGCAGGTCGGTCTTGACGTTGGAAAGGTCCCCTTTGGACTCCTTTACGTCGCGCACGATGCCCTGCAGCTTGGCCATGAAATTGTTGAAGCCTTCCACCAGCTCGCCGACCTCGTCGGAACTCTTGACCGCAAGGCGGCGGGTCAGGTCAGCATTTCCCTGCGCGATGCCGTTGACGGCGACATCGACCGTCTTTATCGGTTCGACTATCTTGGAAGCCATCAGGAGGGCAATGAGGATGGAAGCCCCAAGCCCCAGCAGGGCCATGATGATGATGAGGAGAATCATCTTGTTTATCTGCGTGTACAGTTCGGACGTCCTGCCGAATGTCACCATCATCCAGCCGGAATCCTTGTTGATGATCTGGCCCGCGATGTAGTAGCCCCCTGCCGCCTCGGGCTCAAAGAAGACGTCGGCGCTTATGCGGTCCTTGTACTTGGAAAGTTCCCGGTGTTCGTCAAAGAAATTCGCGGTCTGAACTTTGCCGGCATCGTCGTTCGTCAGGTAGAGGCCGTTCCTGTCCAGTATGTAACTCTTGCCGCCGGCTGACAGGGTTTTGTCCTGCACGATTGAATTCATCTCGTCCAGCAGGATATCGATGCCCGTGACACCGGCAAAATTCCCGCCACGGTCAAGGACGGCACAGGAAACCGTCATGACGAGCTTGCCCGTGTCTTCGTCCACATAGGGGTCAACGAGGGCTGCCTTGCCCCCTGCCTTGCGGGCCGCGGCGTACCAGTCCCGCGACTCCTTGTCGTAGTCCGGCTCATCGGGAACCCAGCCGTCGCTGGAATAGAAGGAGCCGCCCCGGTTCATCGGCAGGGCATCCGCATAATAAAGGCAGTACAGGGACGGAGAACCCTTTATCTGGGCGTCAAAGTCCCGCTGGACCTCCCCAAGCTCCAGATTTTCCGCCCGCCCCATGTACAGGGCGATATCCCTGACTATCGTGGAAGGCTTGTCCAGAAAGGCCGTTATGGACTGGGAGGCAGACTGCATCTGCCCGATGGCCTTGTCTATCATGTCCATCATGAGGACCTTGCGCTGCGTTCCCAGGACGGGAACCGCAACCATCAGTATCGAAACAAGGACGAGGACTGCGTAGCTCAAAATCAGCTTCTGGCCCAACTTTTTCATAGTAAACTCCCTGAGGTTGATGATGGTCAATTATAACACAGATTTTTTTATTCTGCAAACACATATAATAAATAAAGGCGGCAATCGACCGCTCCCGCAGTCAACCGCCGCCTCCATTCCGTGAAACAGGCTCCCTACCCGAACAGC
>CADBRC010000105.1 GCA_902796985.1 uncultured Spirochaetaceae bacterium | reverse complement strand
GGTCTACCGCTGGTGCTGCGACGGGCATCCCGCCGTCCTGTACACGTCCGTGGAGCTGGGCGAGAACGTCCTGCTGCGGTCGCAGGCGGCGGAAAGAACGCCGGAAAATACGGCGGCGAAAACGGCGCAATAAAGAAAACAAATCGTGAGGTTCGTGTTATGGCTTCAAAGCTGATTACGATAGAAGACTGTTCGGTGCAGGACAGGTACCGGACGCTGCTCGCCAGGATGGACTGGCAGATGTGCGAGGGGGAGGCATGGCTCGTGACCGGCCCCAACGGCGGTGGCAAGGCCGCCTTTATCCGCGCCCTTTCGGGGCAGGCCCAGTTCGTTCCCAACGTCGCCCGCCCGCCCGCTGTCCCCCTGTATTCTTCCGTATTCTCCCCGTCCGAAGGTAAGGGGGGCACTGCCGTGGTTTCGCTGGAGGTCGCGGCGGCCCTCATCGAGGAGGAGCGCAGGCGGGACGAGAGCGAGTACATGGATAAGCAGGACATCGGGCGGACAGGCCGCCGCTTCATCTGCGAGGTGCTGGGCGGCCCCCTGGACAAGGACAGCCCCCTTCCGCCGATTGCCGACAAGCTGGATGCCCTGCCCGAGGTCAAGCTCTGCGGGGTCGGCCCCATACTGGACAGGGGGCTCAAGCTCATGTCCACCGGGGAGATCCGGCGGACCCTCCTCTGCCGGGCCCTCCTGTCCGGCTGCTCCCTGCTCATCCTGAGCGACCCCTTCGCGGGCCTGGACGTGTCCTCCCGCAAGATACTGCTGGAATTCTTTGACACGATACTCAAGCGGCAGCTCGCCACAGGCGGCGGGGAGTCTTCCTTCCCCAGGATACTTTTGAGCATGGAGCGCTTTTACGAGATTCCCTCCCAGGTCAACCGGGTGCTGGAGTTCAGGGACGGAGCGGTCGCCTTCTCGGGGGCGCGGGACGAATACGAGACCCTGCTTGCCCGCCGCCGGGCGGAGAAGGAGGCATCCCGTGAGGCGGACAAGCAGGCCTTCCTCGCCGAGATTGACCGGATCCGTGCGGAAAGCGACGCGCTCGTGAGCGGGATAAACCAAGATCCTGTTCCCGACAGCCTGATACGCTTTACGGACGTCAACGTGGGCTGGGACGAGCATAAGGTGCTGGTCAATTTGAACTGGGAAGTGAGGAGGGGCGAGCACTGGCTCATCCGAGGGCCGAACGGGTCGGGCAAGACGACCCTGCTGGAGCTTATCACCGGCGACAACATGCAGGTGTTCCGCGAGGACGTGTCCCTCTTCGGCAGGCGGAGGGGGACGGGCGAGACCATCTGGGACATCAAGCGGCAGCTGGGGATCGTCAGCTACCGCCTGCACGTGGAGTACCGCATGGTCGGCGGGACGGATTTGGAGAGCGTCATCGTCTCAGGCTTCCACGACAGCATCGGCCTGTACGAGCAGGCGACGGACTTTGAGCTGCAGGCGGCGCGGGCCTGGCTCAGGCTGGCGGGCTTTGCGGGGCGGGAGCATGAGGCCTTCGGCGCGCTGAGCTACGGGGAGCAGCGGGCCATCCTGATCGTCCGTGCCGCGGTCAAAAGCCCCCGCGTGCTTATCTTGGACGAGCCATGCCATGCGCTGGATGAGGACTACCGGGACAAGATTCTGGATTTGCTGGAGACGGTCGCCGCGACCAACACGACGACCCTGCTCCACGTCACCCACGAGGAGGACGAAGCCCTGCCCTGCGAGAAGCACATACTGGAGCTGCATCCGGGCGAGGATCCGATGTATCGGATTATTGTGAAGGAGTAGGGGCGGACAGGAGAGGGCGAAAAATCGCCCTGACGGACGTGCGGGGCCGCGACGTTTAGCGGTTGGCCTGGGGATCGTCTTCTCCAGGCTGCGGTGTTTAGCGGTTGGTTTATTGGGCCGTCTCTTCCAGGACGCGGCCATAGCCGGTCAGATGTTTGGCCCAATAGCCGTCATCAAGCGAGCTGATGATGACACCTGTCTCGGGGCCGTCGCTCGCCGCATGGATGAACAGCCGTTTGCCTTCCAGTTTGCCGATTCCTGCTATGCTTGCGGCTTTGCCCTTTTCATCCTTGCCCTCGTAGCGGCCCAGGTAGATGCCGACGTGAGAGATATCCGGGGAGGATGTCGTCTTGAAGAATACGAGGTCGCCCGGTTCCTTCTCCTTTGCCTCAATCTTCTGTACTCGTGCACTGGCATAGATGCCCTTGGAGGAGGGGGGCAGAATGACGTTTGCCCCGTAGTTGAGCGCGTAGGACACGAAGCCCGAACAGTCGAATCCGTCCGGGGTTTTTCCTGCGTAGCGGTAGGGCGTGCCGCGCAGGGTCAGCGCAAAGTCAATCAGCTGCTGCCGCTCGGGTGATACCTCCACCCGGGCCGTCTTTCCCTGGCAGAAGCAGTTCACGGGTATGAACACAGCCAGAGCAGACAGAAAGGCTATGGTTGCAATCTTGACCCTTCTTACGATTTTCATGTTTGGCTTGCGTCTTTGTCTCATTGTAGCTTCCCCCTTCTTTCGATTAACGGAAGAAAGGAAGCTTTTGGAGAGCAGAAAAGATAGTTGTTTCATACTTACTATTGTTTTGTTGCTTTTTGGGCCTTGCTGTGTTACAGTTATGATAACTTAATTTTCAGAGGTAAAAGGCTATGGCTTACAAGGTGAATTCTGATACCTGCATCAACTGCGGGGCGTGTGAGGGTGAGTGCCCGAATGGAGCAATCAGCGAGGTGAACGACAAGAGGTCCATCGCGGCTGAGAAGTGCATCAGCTGCGGAGCGTGTGCGTCCGCCTGTCCTGTCGAAGCGATTGCAGAGGAGTAAGGACTGAGGAACCTCGAAAAGCGGAGTTTTTTCGGGGTTCCAAAATTTCCATTTTCCATTAGGTCATCTTTGAGGCAGGTTTTCCTGCCTTTTTTTCGTCTTTCGGAATGTCATTGAGTACGCTCATTCCTAAGATAAATTCCCGATAGCGCAAACTTCCTTTCTGTCTCATAGTATACTCAGCAGTTCATATGCGGAGAAGGAGTTTTTCATGTCCGATATAGAGAAAGAGCGCTTGGAAGAGATAGATGCAATGGTCAAGGCCATGACGCTGGAGGAGAAGGTATCCCTGATGCTCCACGACAGCATGGCGGTGGACAGGGTGGGAATTCCCCAGTACAACTGGTGGAATGAATGCCTGCACGGGGTTGCCAGGTCCGGCCTTGCCACCGTGTTCCCTCAGGCTATTGCGCTCGCGGCGACATTC
This sequence comes from uncultured Spirochaetaceae bacterium, assembly GCA_902796985.1. Lineage (GTDB taxonomy): Bacteria > Spirochaetota > Spirochaetia > Treponematales > Treponemataceae > Treponema_D. The sequence continues at coordinate 2,494 of CADBRC010000105.1, read as the reverse complement.
GATGATACGCTCGCCTGGGAGGAGGCAGACGCAATCTCCACCGAGGCACGGGCCAAGCACAACGAGGCCGTGAGGGCCAATCTTCGTGAGCAGTATCGGGGGCTTACCTTCTGGACTCCGAACATTAATATCTTCCGCGATCCCCGCTGGGGAAGGGGCATGGAGACCTACGGGGAGGACCCGTATCTGACTTCCCGGATGGGTACGGCTTTCATCAAGGGACTGCAGGGCGAAGACCCGGAGAATCTGAAGGTCGCGGCATGCGCCAAGCACTTCGCCGTCCACTCCGGCCCGGAGAAAGACCGCCACGTCTTCAACGCGGTCGTCAGCAAAAAGGATTTGTGGGAGACCTACCTCCCGGCATTCAAGGCTGCCGTGGACGCGGGCGTGGAGTCCGTCATGGGGGCTTACAACCGTACATTGGACGAGCCCTGCTGCGGGAGCAAGTTCCTCTTGGGCGAGGTTCTTCGCGGGAAGTGGGGCTTCAAAGGGCACGTCGTCAGCGACTGCTGGGCAGTTCGCGACTTCCATGAGGAGCACAAGATAACGGCGACCCCTGCGGAATCCGCCGCCCTTGCCATAACGAACGGCTGTGACCTCAACTGCGGCTGTACTTATCCTTCCGCCGTGGAGGCCGTCAGGACGGGGCTTCTGGACGAGTCCAAGATTGACGAGTCCGTCCGCCGCCTCCTGATGACCCGCTTCAAGCTCGGTATGTTCGATTCCAAGGACAAGGACAAGTGGGCCAGTCTGGGCAAGAAGGACATAGACTCCCCGGAGCACCGCGCGCTCGCCCGCAAAGTTGCGGAGAATTCTTTCGTCCTGCTCAAGAATAAGGACAAGCTTCTTCCCTTCGACAGGAAGCCCAAGAGAATCCTCGTTATGGGGCCGTCTTCCGTCGATGTCAATGCTCTCTTCGCCAATTACTACGGGCTGAATTCCCGGATGGTGACCTTCGTCGAGGGACTGGTGGACAAGTCCCGGGAGATGCCGGGGGTTGTCATCGATTACGTGCAGGGCTGCCAGATGTACAGCCCCAACATACAGAACGGCTGGACTGTCGGAGAGGTGGAGCATGCCGATGTCGTCATCGCCTGCTTCGGCCTGGACAATGCGATGGAGGGCGAGCAGGGGGAGTCCATCGCCTCACATGCGGGCGACAGGGACTACATAGAGCTTCCGCCCTGGCAGCTTGAGTACCTCAAGGCCATGCACGAGCGGGGGACTCCGATAGTCCTCGTCCTTACCGCTGGATCCGCACTCGCGTTCCCGCCGGACATTGCGGACGCCATCCTGTATGCCTGGTATCCGGGCGAGGAAGCTGGTAACGCCCTGGCAAACATCATCTTCGGTGACGTGGTTCCGAGCGGACACCTGCCCGTGACTTTCCCAGCTGCGACTGCAGATTTGCCGCCCTTTGACGACTACGCCATGAAGGGCCGTACCTACCGCTACCAGGAGAAGAAGCCCCTCTATCCTTTTGGCTTCGGGTTGAGCTACACGAGCTTTGAATTTAAGGAGATGAAGCTTTCCAGCCAGAAAATCAAGGCGGGAGAGTCCGTGGACGTGAGTCTTGTGGTCGAGAATACCGGGAAGTTCGATGCCGACGAGGTGGTTCAGCTGTACGTGTCTAAGGAAAAAAAGAAGGAGGACGACCCGCACTGCTCGCTCAGGGAGTTCCGCCGCGTCAGGATAATGGCGGGCAAGCAGGTCAGCCTCAGTTTCAGCCTCCCCGCTTCCGCCTTTGAGAGCATAAACGAAGAGGGGCAGGCTGTGCTGGAAGCCGGCCCCTACCTGCTGACAGCCGGGGACTGCGCCCCTGTTGATGCCCTGGAGCGGGCTGGGGCTGCCAAGGCCGTCAGCGCAAAGATAGAAGTGATTTAGTCGGATTCGCCGGTATCCTGCCCGGCATCCTTGTCCAGCGGCGATATGACCTCGTAGGATTCTACGATGATGTGGCCGTCGGGCAGGGAGTGGGGAGCCAGCCGCTTTCCCTTTTTCTTTCCTGTCAGCTCAATCAGCTCCCCTGCGTGGGAGCTGAGATCGTCCAGGGTAAAGTCGTTGAGTGACGGAACTTCCAGCGTATACTTCTTGCCGTCCTCCGTCTCAAAGCCCGGGTATATGAAGGGACTGCTGCCGTAGAAGCGCACCGTCCCCTTGAGGTTCTGTACGGGGCTGGAAAAGGAGAGCGACAGGGCGGACAGAGACAGCACTGCCGCGAATATCGAAAACGCATTTATTCTTTTCATCTTAACCTCCTGCCTTCGAAACAAAGTTGCGGTCAGTTCGTTGCGGGGGCCGTGTCCGAAACGACGATGTAGACCTTCTCTTTGGCCGAGACGGAACTCGTGCCGAAGTTCAGCCGTACGTTCGGGCTGGTCGTCCTGCCCACGTAGTTCAGCGTTATGCCGTAGGGGCGGAGGTTATACTTGGCGTTGTAGCCGAAGGTCGCAGGGCCGTTGAACTTGTAGTAGCCGGAGGATTTGGTCTCTGC
>CADBRC010000104.1 GCA_902796985.1 uncultured Spirochaetaceae bacterium | reverse complement strand
TGTTGCGATAGACGCCCATGGAGATGGACTTGCGCTTGCGGCCGAAGTTCCAGCAGAGCTTCTCCTGCGTCTGGATGATGTCAAGCAGCTCCGGCTCGCTGAGCGCCTTGCCGGTGAGGACGAATGCGACCAGGTAGGGACGGATGCCCTTGAGCGCGGGATCAACCGTCACCAGACGGCCGCCGGAATCCTGCGTCTTTTCCCGGGTCGAAAGGAAGGAACTGTAATCGTGCCGGGCCGCACCCTCGTGCTCGCGCAGGCAGCGGGCCAGCCCGCCCGTGGACCAGAGGTCGGGGCGGTTGGTGTCGTTCAGCTCTATCTTGATGACCCGCTTGTCCTCGGCCTCGCCCATGTCGGGCTTTTCGTCCAGCTCGGCCTTGGCAAAGGTGAGCTTCTTCTCAAACGTATCCCAATCGTATTTTTTTCCCAACAAATGGAAGAACAGTTTCTCGTTTACTTCAATCTTCGGCATGCTTTCCCCTTATGGCGGCCCCGGCTGTCCCCGCCGGGCTTCCTTGATTCGTGCAAATGTCCCACTATTGTAACGAAAAAGAGGGGGATTGTCTATTGAGGGGGCGTGGGGCCATGGAAATCAGTTTCATGTGGGAATTCTCCATAAAAACGTATGGAGCGGGGAGGGACCCCATAGCGAGCATTTGATTGCCTCGTAGCCCTTGTGAGCCAGTCCGCATTTGCTGAATATGCGTATGATATAAATGCAATCTCGGCGAGCGTATGGGGACACCCAGCGGGAATACGTTTTTATGTGTGCATCCGGTAAAAACGGATTTCCGTGGTGTTCAGGACGGGGCATTCTCCAGAAGGGCGGGCTGGCGGTCCAGCAGGGCCTTGTACAGGCCGGTCTCGCCTTTCAGGAATTCCAGCAGGGGCCTGGACTCGGTGGTGGGAACGGCGTTGTCGAATTCGACGTGGGCATAGATGGGCTGCAGGATAATCCTGATGAAGTCCTCCGCCCGGCGGGTCAGCTCCTCGCTGTCGTCGCTGTCCTTGCCTTTCAGGAAGGAGTCCTTGAACGCCGCCCGGTACTTGCTCTTCATGGCGATGAGCTTCTGCTTGGAGTCATCGCTGTCATCCACGCTTATGCTCCTGACGTTCCCTCCTTTGTCCAGTTTGACGTGGCGGAGTTCGTTGAAGAAGTCCTTGTAATCGAACCGAGGCATGCTGATGTACTCGCCGGTCAATCCGGAGACGACGACCGTGCTGTTGCTGACCTTGGCTATCTTTATCTTCTGCAGATCGATTCCCCGCTGGTAGCTTATCGTGCAGTCCATGACGGAAACGACCTCGTCGTAACTCTTGCCTTTCCGGCCCAGCATGCGGTCCAGCGTGGAGTCGTCCTCCTGTTCGTTGAACCGTTCTGTTTTCTTTATCGTCGCCTCCTGCTGGTAGTCGCGGAAGCAGACCTTGAACACATCCCGGTAGGTTTCCATGTTGAAGGTCAGGTTTTCCAGAAGGGTTATCCGCCTCTGGAAGTCTATCTCTTTTTCTTCGTGGGCCGCATTATCCCTGCGCTGCTGGTCAAGCTCTTCCTCCAGTTCCTTCAGTTCCTCCCGCATTCCGCGCTCGTCGTAGCGGACAAGCTTCCTGAGCAGGGGCAGGGAGGCAAGCGCGAGCGTGAAGGAGAATGCCCCGACTGCTGCCGAAGCAATCAGGACTGCCAGCCGGGGGCTTGCCCGGGATATTCCCAGCGAGAGCCAGATCGAGACGATGATGCAGCCGGTCAGTACGGCACAGAAGGATATGCGGGCGATGAGGGCGAGGGTCTTCCGCACCGGGGCGGAAATCCGCCGCGCCAGCCTTGGAAAATGAGACTTGCGTTTCACGCTGACATTCTATAATTTCTGCCCGATGTTGGCTAGTACCCGCCGGAAGTGGCAAAGATCCGCCATCTGTGATATAATGGGGGAAACTCTTTACAGGATGGTTTTTCCATGCGCCTGACACCCAAGACCGGTCTCCTCCTTTCCCTGCTCACGCTCCTTCCCCCCCTGCTCCTGCTGCCTCCCCAGCCCGCGTCGGCCCTGCCCGGCCCGGAGGGCAGGCTGGACCAGGCCTTCCTGGACGACCTG
>CADBRC010000103.1 GCA_902796985.1 uncultured Spirochaetaceae bacterium | reverse complement strand
CTCGTCGTCGATGACGACAAGGCGTTCAATGACATTATCTGCCGATACCTCAAGGAGAAAGACGGGAATCTGGATCTGCACCGGGCGTATGACGGATTTGAGGCCGGTTCCCTGATGGCCTCGCTCAAGCCTGCAGCCGTCGTTCTGGATTTGGATTTGCCGGGCGTGGACGGGGTTAAAATCTGCCGGAACATCAACGAAAGTCCGGATTCATTCGGAAAGCCTGCGGTCATCGTGGTCACGGCCTTGGAAGATGAGTACGTGGAACGGAGCTGCATGGATCTCGGTGTCGTCCGCTATTACCACAAGCCCCTGAACCTGCCCCAGCTGGCCAAGACGCTGGCGGAGCTGTTCCCTGCTGAGAAAGCTGCCCCCGGGTCCTGACCCAGCCGGCAATCTCTAAAAACGGGGCTTGCCCAGTTTTTAGAGATGTCTTTTACTTCATGTACAGGTAGGCCGGGTATTTTATCTCCGGCTCTATGATTTTCTGCACTGCACCGGGCAGGGCGGCGGAGCTGTCCGCCTTGAGCCCGCCCAGCCTGTCCGCGAGCCCCGTCAGGTATTTGTAGAAGCTCCTCTCGGGCTCGTAGCTGTAGTCCTCCACGTCGTAATACACGTCTTCGAATTCCGTTGCTGCTACCACGTCCAGAAGTTCTTCCCAGCTGCCCACTGCATCAATCAGCTTGTTCTCTTTTGCCTGTTTGGCCGTGTAAATCCTGCCGTCGGCGAGCTTGCGGACCTTCTCTATCGGGAGCCTCCTGCTCTGCGCGACTATGCCGGTGAACTGCTCGTAGCACTCGTCGCAGAGGGCCTGCATTATTGCCTCCTGCTCCTTGTTGAACGGTTCGTCGTAGCTGCCCATGATTTTATTCTTACCGGAGTGTATGGTCTTGGACTTTATTCCGTATTTGTCCATCAGGCCCGTAAGGTCTATGAACTGTCCTGCGATGACTCCGATGCTGCCTGTCCAGCAGTTGCGGTTTGCCATGATGTATTTGGACGCGCAGCTGATGTAATAGCCGCCGCTCGCCGCCAAGGCGCCGAAGTAGGCGTAGACGGGCTTGTTCTCCGCATACTTGAGCAGGCGCAGGTAGGCTTCATCGGATTCGTAAACCGAACCTCCCGGCGAGTCTATGTAAAGGATGATGGCAAGGTTGTTCTTGTCGTCCTGCAGCTGATCGATCGTGTCCATGAGCCACTTCTGGTTGTAGGTCTCCCCGGCTTCCTGAATTGTTCCCGTAATGTAGATGCGGGCGATGTAGGGATAGTTGGGCGCGGATTTCTTCTTGCTGCTGAAGCCGAAGTCAAAGTTCGGTAAGTCCTTGAACACCGTCTGCCCGCTTCCGGCCTGATAGCTGCTTCCTCCGTCCGTCTCCTCCGTGAATGAGCGGACAATCCTGTATGCCGACAGAGCTACCGCAATGACTATTACGGCGATGAATATGGCGGGTCCCTTGTTCTTGTTCATGTAAAACCTCCCTGCTAGTTCATGCTGTCGTCAGCGGGCGGAAGCTGTATTACGCTGCCCGTATCCGGGGCTGCCTCATGCACCTCTGCGTCCTCTGCTGCGGATGTGTCCCAGCTGCCGGTCACATTGCCGGCGGGACTGCTTTCCTCCGGCTGTACGGAGCCGCTATAGGAGTCCTGCTGGCCGGGGGCAGCCTGTTCTTCCTGCGGCTGCCCGTCCTGATCCGGGAGGCCGAAGTCTTCCGGCTTGAGGCGGCCCGACTGTATCGCCATCGACTTGAGCATCTTGTAGGCGTTGGTTTTGGACATCTGCATATAGGGCATGACATAGAGGGACAGGATTCCGCTTGTCAGGCTGCACAGGAATATCCAGCCGATGAAGCTGAGGTCCATGACGAAGAGGTCGCCCTTGTAACCCCTCGTAATCTCTATGCTCAGCCGCATTGCCTTTCTTACCCCGATTTTGGGATTTTCCGCGATGATGAAGAACATCTGCGAGTAAGCGTATGCCTTGACGATGCCGGGGATGAAGAAGAGCATGCTCCAGAGGAAAACCCAGAGGTACATCCAGAGTGTGGCGAGAACGCCTTTGAGCCAGAAGGAGAATGCCGACGTGAAGACGGAGAAAGGAACCGGATCCCTCGTCTTCCACATCTCGGTAAAGAGCCTGGTGTAGGCGAGCATCAGGATGCCGCTGATTCCCAGTATGACGAGCCCCATGGAGTTCTGAAGCGAAAAGCCGTATGAGATGCCGGGTTCGTTGTTATTGGCAGCATCTTTTATGGACTCCACTATCTGAGGAGCATAGATGATCAGCATGACCGCCAGTACGCTGAGCGTTGCCAGTATAGGGGTCTTCCACCTGCCTTGCAGCTGCCGCTTCGCTATCCGTTTGTATTCAACTCGGTCAAACATTATTTCCTCCAGTTTTATGATGCCCCGATTGTAAAGATTATAGGAGGCTTTGACAAGTGGAGGCTCCAGCCGTTTGCCTTGACATTCCCCCCTTGTTGCATTAAGCTCATTTAATATAGGAGAATATACATGACGTACACTGCAGAAGTGGAGCATATGTGTCCCCTGGCTAAGGGCGCATATCATGGACCGGCCCCGATTCCCGAGGAGGGCGCGTGGGTCAAGGTTAAGAAAGTCGAGGACGTGTCTGGATTCACCCACGGAATCGGTTGGTGCGCACCCCAGCAGGGAGCCTGCAAGCTCACCCTGAACGTGAATGACGGAATCATCGAGGAAGCCCTCGTCGAGACCATCGGATGCTCCGGCATGACTCACTCGGCGGCTATGGCCTCCGAGATCCTGATTGGAAAGACCCTGCTTGAGGCCCTGAACACTGACCTCGTCTGCGATGCCATCAACACCGCCATGCGCGAGCTTTTCATGCAGATTGTCTATGGCCGCACCCAGTCGGCGTACTCAAAGGGCGGACTTAAGGTCGGCGCATCCCTCGAGGACCTTGGCAAGAACCTCCGCTCCCAGGTCGGAACGATGTTCGCTACCCGCAAGACCGGTCCCCGCTATCTGGAGATGACCGAGGGCTATGTCGAGACCTGCGCCGTTGACAAAGACGGACAGATCATCGGCTACAACTGCATCAACATCGGAAAGCTGATGGACGGCCTCAAGGCTGGAGTTGAGCCCAAAGAGGCGATTGAGAAGGCCCGCACCCACTATGGCCGCGTGACCGCTGACCAGGGCATGGTCAAGCTCATCGACCCGCGCAAAGAGTAAACTGGAGGAATAGATACTATGGCATTGTTTGAAGATTTTGAAGGCCGCATTCCCCAGGTGAATAAGGCTCTGAAGGAATATGGATTTAAGGAAGGCGAGGCTGGACTGAACGAGGCCCGCGAGCTGTGCAAGAAGCGCGGCTTTGACCCCTATGACATCTGCCAGTCTACGCAGCAGATCTGCTTTGAGGATGCCAAGTGGGCATACGTGCTTGGTTCTGCCATCGCCATCAAGGAAGCGGAGAAGACCGGCGACAAGTCCGGTTCTGCCGCTGCCGCCAACATCGGAAAGGGCCTGCAGGCATTCTGCCTTCCCGGTTCTGTCGCCGATGACCGCAAGGTCGGTCTTGGCCACGGCAATTTGGGCGCGATGCTGCTTCGTGACGAGACGAAGTGCTTCTGCTTCCTGGCCGGCCATGAGTCGTTTGCCGCCGCCGAAGGCGCGATCG
>CADBRC010000102.1 GCA_902796985.1 uncultured Spirochaetaceae bacterium | reverse complement strand
TTCGGAAACTGAGGTTTCCAAACAGGTTTAATGAAAGGAGAAAACTATGGCATGTTTTACGGTACCATTGGCGGAGGCCGTCGTCGTTACGGCGGTGAGGAAGCTTGCCCTCCGCCGGCACGCGGGCGCTACGGTGAGCGCGGCGAAGGAAGGCAGGCTGGAGTCCTTCAAGGACAAGCTCGCCGTGCTTGAGAAGATGCTGTACGGCGGGAGCTTCCTCCTTGCCATCGAACACATCTACCACGGGGAGGTCGTCCTGTATCCGCCCTTCCTGACCGCAATGAGGGACCCGGAGGAGATTCCCGTCATGCTCCACGAGATGGCGACGGTCGGTGTCGGCATGGCCCTGCTGGTGACGGCGGTCTGGGGGGCGGGCTGCCTGGTTGCCTCCCTAGTGGAACGACGTTCCGGCGGAACCCCGTCGGCCTTGCAGGGGGCAGTCTGATGTGTTTGATTCTTACGATTGCGGCGGCGCTCGCGTTCAGCGTTGCCTTCTTTGCCGGCCGGAAGAATCACTCCGGCACGAAGTCCGTGGCGACGGTCACGCTGATGTTCTGGGCGGCCGCCCTGATGTGGAGCGTCGACGGGATAGCGAGCGTGCTTTCGGGCGAGCCATTCTTCGACATCAGCGTTGAGGACACGCTGCTTGGCGGCATCATCGTCGCCGCCGGCCTGCTCGCGTTCGGCCTTTTGACCATTCTGGAACGGCGGAAGGCCGCTCGTTGATTCGGCGGGGAAAAAACGCTACAATCGTCCTGCCGGGCTTTGGTCCGGGGGAGGAAAGCGATGTTCGGGATAAAGACGAAGATTATGAGGCTGCTTGCGGGGCCGGTGTACCGGTATCAGTACGCGCCCGCCGGGGGAAAGCCGCTCGAGGCCCTGCCCCTTGGTCGCAGGCTGCGTCTGGAAATCCCCACCTACGACGGGTTCGGGCAGCTCGTCCACCCGGACATCTTCTTTGACCGGTCGATAGGGAAGTACGTCCTCTCCTTCACGCCCTATCCTTTCAACGATGACAGCCACGAGAATCCCTGCATTGCGCTGTCGGATGACGGCATCCACTTCTACGAGGAGAAGGAGGGGCTGAACCCCCTCGCCCGCCCGCCGGAGAAGGACCACAACGACGACCCCGACATCTCGCTCCATGACGGCGTGTACAGTTTGGTATACCTTGAGACCGTCCGCCCGGACTATCAGAACATCGTTGCGCTTCAGAGCCGCGACCGCCTGTCCTGGGAGCGGAAGGTCCTGTACCGGCAGGAGCTTGCGGACAGCGGGGACATCATCCTCTCGCCCGCCGTCCTGTGGGAGGGGGAGACCTGCCGCTGTTTCTTCGTTCTGGGCAACTACCGCAGGGGGCACCGCATTCTCGCCGCGTCCGGGACGGCCCTTGAGGGGCTGGACTTCGCGGGGGCGGCTCCCGTGGTGGTTCCCGGCATACCGGAAGGGCTCATGCCCTGGCACCTGGACCTGTTCCCGGACGGGGAGGGGGGCTGGGTGATGCTGCTCTGTCTGGTCGCCCCTGGCAAGGACGGCAAGGGGGGCCGCTACTACCTGCACGTCGCCCGGAGCCGCGACCTGACGGAATGGACGCTGGATCCCGTCCCCGTCATACGGAACTGCTACCGCTCGTCGGGATTCGTCAAGGACGGGGTGCTTTACATCTACTTCTCGTCGAATTTCTGGGGCGACGAGTGGCGGACAGGCCTTTACAAGGTTACCCTGTAAAGCTTCCCGTGACATTCCTCTGCAGCTGTGCTATAATGAAAGAATGATTCGCCCCCGGGTTCTTCTGCTTTCTGCCTTCATACTCGTGATGGCCGCCTTTCTCCAGGCGGAGGAGCCGTATAACGAGTGGATCACTGTGGGCTACTACGAGAACGAGATTTTTCAGGAGGGGGCTAAACCCGGCGCTTACAAGTCCGGCTATGCCTACGAGTACTACCGGAAGCTTTCGGAGTACACGGGCTGGCGCTACAAGTACGTCTACGGCAGCTTCAGCGAGCTGTACGAGCTCTTCCTCGCGGGGAAGATAGACCTGCTCGCGGGGCTTGCCCACCGGCCCGAGCGGGAATCCCTGATGCTCTACCCCGAATTCCCGATGGGGAACGAGACCCTCAGCCTTCTCAAGCATGAGGACGACGAGAGCATCACCGCCAGCTATTCCAGCATGACGGGAAGGAGCATCGGCGTGCTGAACAGCGCTATGATCACCAGGCTCAGGGATTTCCTCTCCAAGCACGGCATAGAGGCCCGGATAGTCCCCTTCGACGCGTACGACGATCTTTTCGCCGCGTTCGACGCCAAGAAGGTGGACATGCTGGCCGCGGAGGGCGACGGTGCCTACGGCCGGAACCATGCGGAGATTCTCTGCCAGTTCGGTACGACGGATTACTACCTCTGTGTCCGGGCGGGGCGCGAGGATCTGCTGAGGCAGCTCAACGAGGCGCAGACCCAGCTGTTCAGCGACGACCCCAACTTCATCAACTCGCTCAGGGGCAAGTTCTACCCGGTCAGCGTCTCCAGCCGCTCTTTCTCGCACGCGGAGAAGCAATGGCTCGGGGAGCACGACGTCATCAGGGTCGGCTACCTTGAGAACTACCTGCCCTTCTCCGCCACTGCCCCGGACGGGTCCGTGGACGGGCTCGTGAAGGACATCATGGAGGAGATACTCGCCGCCCTGGAAATCAGCGGCATCAGGGTGGAGTACACCGGCTACGGCAGCAGCGAGCAGATAGGCAGGGCCCTGGCCGACGGCAGCATAGACACGGGCTTCCCCGTCGGAGGGGGGCTCTACTTCACCGAGGAGAACGGCCTGTACCAGAGCAGGCCCGTCTTGTCCGCGACGAGCCAGATCGTGTACAAGGCCGGCGCGCCCGCGGACGGCAGGAGGGACGTGTTCTCGCATTTCGCCGTCAACAAGAACAACAAGATGCAGTATTACTACGTCCTCAGGGAATTCCCGGATGCGCAGATAAGCTTCTATTCCTCCATGGACGACTGCCTCATGGCCATTGTCACGGGCGACGTCAGCTGCACCTCCATGAACGCGTTCAGGACCGACATCCTCAAGAACCGGAAATTCAGGAGCCTGTCGATCCGGCAGGGGCCTGCGAGCGACGACAGGTGCTTCGGCGTCCGCTTCGGGAACGAGGGGCTCCTGCGCCTGCTCAACCGCGGCCTTGGCATCGTCGGGATGGACTACGCCCGCAACCTCGCCTACCAGTACGGGGAGAAGCTCTACGTCTACTCGGCGGAGGATTTTACCCGCGACCACATGGGGACCTTCGTCTGCTTCCTGATCCTCGTCTCTACGGTCATAATCTACCTGCTCGTCAGGGAATCCCTGCTTTCCAAGAAGGCGCTCGCTGCCGCGGAGAAGGCCAACGTGTCCAAGACGACCTTCCTGAACAGCATGTCGCACGACATCCGCACGCCGATGAACGCCATCGTGGGCTTCACTGCGCTCGCCTCGTCCCATCTGGACGACCGGAAGCTCGTCGGCGAATATCTGGACCGCATTTCCGTTTCCAGCCAGCACCTGCTTTCCCTGCTGAACGACGTGCTGGACATGAGCCGGATTGAAAGCGGTAACGTCAGCCTCAACGAGGGCGAGCTGAATCTGGTGACGCTCATCGAGGACATCAAGACTATCATCAACGCGGACATAACGGCCAAAAAGCAGGAGCTCAGCGTCATGCAGTCCATTGCCCATGAGAACGTGATTGCCGACAAGCTCAGGCTGAACCAGGTGCTGCTGAACATCATCAGCAATGCGATGAAATATACCCCCGAGGGCGGCAGGATAGAAGTTTGCATCAGGGAGCTGGGAAGTCCCGTCCGTTCCATCGCAGACTTTCAGTTCCGCATAACGGACAACGGCATCGGAATGAGCGAGGAATTCCAGAAGGTCGTCTTCGATGCCTTTACCCGCGAGAGTACGACCACCGTCAACAGGATACAGGGCACCGGGCTCGGCATGGCGATAACCAAGAAAATCGTGGACATGATGGGCGGCACCATATCCGTCCAGAGTACGCAGGGGGTTGGCTCAGAGTTCACGGTCGTCGTTCCCCTTCGCATCAGTCATGGCCCTGCCGCCCGGTCGGAGCCGGCCGGGGAGGAAAGCGGAGAGAAGGTCGCGAATTTCTTTGAAGGCAAGCGGATCCTGCTCGCCGAGGACACCGAGACTAACCAGATGATTGCGGAGGCCATACTGACCGGTGTCGGACTTGGAGTGGAGATTGCAGGCGACGGCGCAATAGCTCTGGAGATGATGGAGTCAAAGCCTGCGGGCTACTACGATTTGATCCTGATGGACATACAGATGCCGAACATGGACGGCTATGAGGCCACCCGCAGAATCCGCGCCCTGAGCGACCCCTCCAAGGCGGGCATCCCGATAATCGCGCTGACCGCCAACGCATTCGGCGAAGACAGGACCAAGGCCTTTGAAGCGGGCATGAACGAACACCTCGCCAAGCCCTACGACATCCCCAAAGTCATGGCGATGCTCAGGAAGTTCCTGTAGGATCGGCCTGTCCGGCTTTCGTTTCCTCGCCGGCAGGGGCGGGTTGTTCAGCCTCTAGTCCCCGTCCGCCTTTTTCAGTGCACGGATCCGTTCCAGCAGGGGCGGGTGATTGTATTTGAACACGCAGTACAGTTTAGGCGGGGTCAGCTCGCTCAGGTTCTCCTTGTGCAGCTTTATGAGCGCGGTGACAAGGCTCCGGCTGCGTCCGCATGTTTCGGCGGAGAAGGCATCGGCCTGGAACTCGTCGCGCCGGCTGAAGAAATTGGACACGAGCGACAGCAGGGGCGAGAAGGGGCCCGCAACCAGGCCGCAGAGGAAAAGCCCGATGAAGTGGATGTAGGGCAGGACGGTCTCGGTTCTTGTTTCCCCGTCAAGCACGACGGAAGTCTCTGCCTGGAAGCCGAAAGCCGAATATAGGGACGGCATCTTCACCAGCACGCTGACTGCGAAGAGGGAAATTACGACGAGGGGGATGACCGCAAAGAGGCGGCGGATGATGTGGCTCAGCTTGTAGTGCCCCAGCTCGTGGGCAAGGACTGACTCGGTTTCATCCACGGAGAGCTGGTCGAGCAGGGTATCGTAGAGGACCACCCGCTTGCTCCTGCCGAATCCGGTGAAGTATGCGTTGCTGTGGCGGCTGCGTTTGGATGCGTCCATGACGAAGATGCCCTGTGACTGGAAGCCCGTTTTTTCAAGCAGGGCCTCGAGCCTGAGCTTCAGTTCGGCGGATTCCAGCGGCGTGAACTTGTTGAACAGGGGGGCAATCACGAGGGGGTACAGGAAGGTTATCGCAAGCGACAGGGCGATGTAGGCGGCCGCGAGCAGGATCCACCAGCAGCCGGGCAGGTAGAGGAGCAGGACGTTCGCGAGCGCGATGAGGGGGCAGGAAATCAGCAGGCCCAGAAAGATGCCTTTGAGCCCGTCGAGGAGCCACATTCCTACGGTCATGTTGGAGAATCCGTAGCGTTTTTCTATGTCAAACTCCCTCTTGAAATCAAAGGGAACGGACAGGACTGCATCGGGGAGGGATGCCAGAAGGAAGAAAAGGATGGCGGTGATCGTGCCGTTCCCCGTCACCTGGGACAACTGCCGGTAGACGGCGACGTAGTAGCCCGACAGGACGAGCACGAGCGACAGGACGAAAGCGGCGGCATGCTCCGGGATGAAGAGCCGGTACTTCTCGTCTTCGTATTCGCAGGTCTTCTTGAGCAGGCGGGAGTCCGCATAGCCGAACAGCTCTTTGGGGACCTTCCCCCCGTTCTTCTTCCTTGCCTTGTAGTCGATGAATTCCAGCCCCTCTTCCAGCAGGAAGTTCAGGGTGCTAGCGATGATGAATATTGTCAGAAACGGTATGGGGGGCATGGGGCGTATTATAGCGGAAAGGAAAGCAGGGGACAAGGGCCGGAGTAAGAGGACGGCAGGGACGGAAGACGCGGGGCCGGAAAACGGCGGAGACTCTTTCAGAAGCCGCCGGAATGTGCTATACTGGTGGCCTTTAACGAGGCAGTTTCAAAAGTCCAGACGGACTTTTGCACTGGCTCAACGTATTTCAAAGGGGGCTGACAAATGGGCTGCGGACGTGCAATTCTCTGCGTGATTTTCCCGCCGCTGGCGGTTCTGGACCGGGGCTGCGGTGCGGTCATTCTGACTTTCATTCTGACCTGCGTGGGCTGGCTGCCGGGGGTCATAGCCGCCATCGTGTTCAACAGCAAGGACTGAATTCCCGGATACAGAAAGGCCGCCGGTATTTCCCGGCGGCCTCCTTTTTTTCTGCCAAAGCCCGCGCTTTATCTATTTGATAAGCGAGTGGTATTCCTGCAGGCTCTTCACGCCGCCCTCACCGCCGTTGCCGTTCTTGACGGATTGGATTCCCTTGACCGCCGCGAGCGCACCGGCGAGCGTCGTGATGTAGCTCACCTTG
>CADBRC010000101.1 GCA_902796985.1 uncultured Spirochaetaceae bacterium | reverse complement strand
GGCGTCAGCGGGGAGCTTGCCTGCGGGAATCTCACGTCCCAGCACGGCCTCCACGATGTTCTTCTCGCAGCCCTGCGGGTACTTGGTTTTGACCAGGACCACCTGGATGTCCCGCCCCTGCTTCTGTATCTCCGCCTCAAGGGGGGCCACGTCGTCCGCCTTGTTCGTCTCAAGGGCGATGATGCCCTTCGCGCCGACGATGTGCATGACGATGGCTAGGCCGTCCACAACCTTGGCGGCCTCCTCCTTCATCGTCCGGTCGTCCACGGTCAGGTAGGGCTCGCATTCGGCCGCGTTGAGCAGGACGTACTCTATCTTCTTGTCTGCGGGCGGGTTCAGCTTGACGTGGGTAGGGAAGGAAGCTCCTCCCATTCCGACTATCCCCGCGTCGCGGACACGGGCGATCGCCTCGTCATGGCTGCATGCGAAGGGGTCGAGCGCGGGCATGAAGTCCGTCTCCTCCGACCCGTCCGCCTCTATCGTGATGCAGGGTGCCATGATGTTTCCCGTGAGCAGACAGCTGGCTATCTTCTTTACTTTACCGGATACGGATGCGTGTACGGGGGCGGACATGAACTTGTCGCTCTTGGCAATGAGCTGCCCCCGCTTGACGACATCCCCGACCTTGACGAGCGGGGCGTTGGGCGCGCCCCCCATCGTGACGGGGATGCTGACTGTTTTGGAAGACGGGAAGGCCGCCTCAATCGGGCAGCCGGAGCTGAGCTCCTTCATCTCCCGGGGGTAGATTCCCCCTCGGAATGTGTGCGTTTTCATAGTGTACTATTATACTATAGAAAAGATGGGTTGTCGAGGTGTCGGCGTGGTTGTCGAATCCGTGGCATTTTCTTCCGTCATTCCGGGCGGGGATGTTTGACCTTTGACCGGCTGTGTGTTATAATTCGGCAATCGCCCAGAGCGAATACCTGAAGATGTTTTGAGAGGTGGTCGTATGTATTACTACGCAGAGGAAAAGAAGAGCGGCAAGCCCGTGGATTTCAGCTTCAACCCGACGAGTGAGGCCGGCAAGGCCGTGTTCCACTCCAAGGAGGACCTGTTCTACTTCATGGATACCGCCAGCCGGGAGAAGTTCGGCGCGGACAAGATAGACAGCGAACGCGGAAAGTTCGAGGTCAAAGAGACGGCGTAGCTTGTTTCCGGGGCCGGGCGGGGCCGGCAGGTTCCATGCCCGCATCGACGGCGGTCCGTCCGCCCCCGGCTACTTCACCGCCCGCTAGCCGCCGCGAGCCTGTAGTCCGCCCGTCGGGCAGAGGCTGCTATTTCGTGGGCTCGCTCCTGCACCGGGGGCTGGACTGGCGGCAGACTACAGCTTCCTCATCTCCTCCAGCGTCAGTCCGGAAATCTCGGCGATTTCCTCCATGCTGTACTTCCCCAACGCAATCATCCGCTTCGCGGTCTCCTTTCGGGCTTTCTTCTCGCCGAGGGTAATACCCTCCTTCTTACCTTTCCTTATTCCCCGCTTCTCGCCTGCCTGTCTGGCGAGCATCATCTCGTTCTTGTAGTCAATCTCCGCGCGGTCCATCGACAGGTGGTATGCCCATGCCCGCTCCTCGTCCGTTATCTTCCCGTATGCCCTCGTCGCCATATCCATCTCCTCCTTCCAGCCGCTGTCCATGTCCAGGGCAGAAATGACTTCGTCCCGGTCGCTCCCTGATATAAACCTACACCAGTTGGCGGCGTTTTTCAAGCCTTTCCTGACCCGGCCCGGCACCTTCAGGTTCAGGAAGATAATCTGAAACCTGTCCGAGAAGGGTGTACCGTCGTCGGTCCGCATCATTGCCCGGTGGTAGAACCTGCCGTCGCCGAAAGGGTCGAAGTCGGTGAGGAAAATCTGGTAGGTGCAGGGAGCGTTTTTGTACAGTTCGCCTTCCTTCAGCTTGCTCGTGAAGAGCTTGCTGCCGTAGAACATGGCCCTCAGCTTCTGGTCGTCACCTGCCTTCGTGAGCTGTAGCTCAATGTCTGCCAGCTGGCCGCCGTCCAGTTCGCAGTTCACGTCCAGACGGGGCTTTTTCTTACCTACGATGTCCGGGAGCAGGTCTGGATTTGTCACCCTTGCCCGCCTGACCTTTCTGCCGATGGCCGCCGAAAGGAACATCCTCAGGCATGCGCGGGACTCTTTTGTGTTGTCCGACAGGAAGATTTGGAAAGTGGCATCGCTCTTGAGCGAGAGCCTCCTTCCCTG
>CADBRC010000100.1 GCA_902796985.1 uncultured Spirochaetaceae bacterium | reverse complement strand
GAGGAGAGGGAGGATCAGCAGGTGAATGCCCGCGCCGAGACCCGTTCCAGGATGTACTCCGAGACGGGGGCCGACTACATGATGCAGGGGTCCATCCGTACGATTGTGGAGTCCACCGACAACGGCAAGAAGACCGCCCGCACCTACTACGTCGTCACCGAGCTGATTGACATAGAGACCAACGAAATCCTCTGGAAGAACGACAACCACGAGATAAAGAAGATAGTGACGCGCAAGAAGTCGAGACGTTAAGGGAACCTCGAAAAACTTCAGTTTTGCCTTGAGGCTACGCTGGCGGTTCCGAGGTAACTCTGAAAAAGCGATGTCGTAAGTCGCGCTATTATATGCGACTGACCTTGCAAGCAAGGTTACGACTCGGCGGCATCCTCTAAAAACCGCTGGAACCCACAACGAAGTTTCAAGTGAAGCGAGTTTTTAGAGGTGCCCTTAAACGTCTCACCGAGCTTTGCTCGCGCGGCGCTAATTTCCCGGGGGCCCCGGTCCCCCTGTTTGAGGGAGCGGAATGCCCCCGTTTTTTGTGCCTTGCCACTCCGCCCCAAAACAGTATATAATCCAGGGCAAAAGACCGAGGAGAAGAAATTGTCAAAGGCACTTCCGCTGCTGTGGATAGTCATTCCCTGCTATAACGAAGAAAAAGTTCTGCCCGTCACGGCCCCGATGTTTCTTGAGAAAGTCCGCCAGCTGGTGGTTGCGGGGCAGATCAGCGATGACAGCCGCATCCTCTTTGTCAACGACGGGTCAAAGGATTCCACCTGGGACATCATAAAGGCCCTCTCCCGGCAGGACAGCCATTTCATCGGCATCAGCCAGAGCCGCAACCGGGGGCACCAGAGCACCCTCCTGTCCGGCCTCATGGAAGCGAAGGACAAGTGCGACATTACGATTTCGATAGACTGCGACGGTCAGGACGACATCAATGTGATGGACGAGATGGTCCGCAAGTACCGGGAGGAGGACTGCCAGATCGTCTGGGGGGTCAGGTCCAGCCGCAAAAAGGACAGCTTCTTCAAGCGCTTTACGGCGGAAAGCTTCTACAAGCTCCTGAACAACATGGGGGCGGAGGTCGTGTTCAACCACGCCGACTACCGCCTGGTTTCCCGCGATGTGCTGGAGGCTTTCTCCGGCTTCAAGGAAGTCAACCTCTTCCTGCGCGGGCTCTTCCCCCTCGTCGGCTACAAGAGCGGGACTGTCTACTATGAGCGGAGCGAGCGGCTTGCGGGCGAGAGCCACTATCCTTTTACCAAAATGCTCTCCCTCGCTCTGGACGGGATAACCAGCCTGTCGGTCAAGCCCCTGCACTTAATCTCGATATTCGGCCTTACCATCGCCATTATAAGCTTCGTTGGCGTCGTCTGGTCTGTCGTGCAGGTAATACGCGGCAAAACCGTCGCCGGCTGGGCCTCTACGACCTGCATCATCTGCTTTGTCTCCGGCGTACAGCTGATAAGCCTGGGGATAATCGGGGAGTACATCGGCAAAATCTATATGGAGACCAAAAACCGCCCCCGCTACATCATAAGCGAAAGGACATACTGATATGGAAAATACCCTCACGGAAAGCCTTGCCGTCAGATTCATATACAAGCGGTGGAAGCCCCTTGCGACCGCCGTATGCGCCCTTGCCGCCCTTTTCGGGCTTATCCTGCTCCTGCCTCCGGTACAGGAAGGGCTGCTCGGCCTGTTCGCCTCGCTCAAGGGCAAGGCCCCCGGCCACCCCGAGCGTTACCGGGAGCTGTTCACGTCGGCTGGCTTCTGCGCCCTCGGCCTGGGCCTGCTCGTGCTGGATTTCATCTGGGCGGACGAAAAGTTCTTCGCCCTCCAGCTCAAGGTCCTGACCTTCCTTGTTCCGATCGGGCTTTTCATCGTCTTCCTTGTCTGGCTCGTGAAATACGGCAGCTACCTGACCGACTCAGACACCGCCTCCGAGCTTATCATCGCCAAAGTCCTGTCCAGGCAGGGCAAGCTCTTCACTAAGGACATGTACTATTCGACGGCCCTCCGTGTGGTGAACCAGCAGCTGATTTTTGCCCCCCTCTTCTGGGTCTTCTCGTCGTGGTATGTCGTCAAGGTTGTGGGAATCGCCCTGCACCTGGTCGTCCTCTGCGCCTCGGCCGTGCTGGTCGCCCGTGCCGTGGGCCTGAACTGGCGCTACTGCTCGGTCCTCTGCTCCTGCCTGATGCTGCCCATGTCCAAGATGTACCTGTATATGTCCATGTACGGGCTCTGGTACTCCTGCTACGCGACGACGATACTGCTGACGGTCGGCGTGGTCCTCTACTGCCTGAGGGAACAGAGCAGGCTCAAAGTCTACATATATTATGCCCTCATCTGCCTGCTCGCCCTGCTGAACGGCTTTGAGGGAATCCGCATGCTCTTCCTCCTCTACGTGCCCTTCTTCATCGCCGCCCTCATTCTCTTCTGCGGCGGGAGGACCGACAGGAAGCTCCTCTCCTACAGCGGCAGGGGAGGGGAAGGAGACATGATGATTGGTGCGTTCCTCTTGATTTTCGCCGCCGGTCTCGGCTACGTGGTGAACGCCGGGCTTTTGAGCAAACTGTACACGTTCAGGACCTGGTCGAGCGAGGAATACACCAAGTTCAACATAGACAAGCTCATTACGATGCTGAACGGCTTTCTGGACAACATAGGCCTCACGACGGAGCGGCCCCTGATTTCCGAAGCCCTCTTCAGGAACGGGGTCTGCTTTACGCTGACCGGGGGCATGGTGCTTTCTGTCCGCCACATACTCAGGAAGGACTCCTTCTCCTTCATCCAGAAAGCCCTGCCCGTCTTCTTTGTCACTGCGCTCTCTTTCTTCGCGCTTGTGACGAGCTTCGCCTCCATGGGGGTGAGCGGAGGCTACATCCTGCCGATAATGCCGGTTCTTTTCATCGTCATCCTTCAGGCAGTGCAGGACATCCGCAAAAGCAAGCTGGTCAAATTCCTCCTCGCCGCTTTCTTCATCGTGTTCACCACCTGCGGGACGGCGAGCTACAACTTCTACAAGACTGACCTGAATGCAGACAGGAGGCTCATCGTTAAGGCCGCCCTGAACCAGGGCTGTCAGGCTGGCTATGCCTCCTACTGGAACGCCGACGTGATGGCAGAGCTTTCCAACGGCAAGCTCGACATGTACAGCTGGACGGACACGCTTTTTACCAAGCCGGGGCAGGATCTGGACGACGTGGACGACATCTATCCCTGGCTGCAGGAGGTGCGGCACAGCACCGAGCGGCCGCAGGGCAAGGTTTTCTGCGCCTTTGAGAACGGCGAGATGGGCCGGCCGTTGCCGAGCCGTCTGGTCCGGGCGGGCGCGACGGTGCTCTACCAGTCAGACCGCTACACGGCCTTCGTCTTTGACTCCTACGGGGAGCTCAAGCGTCAGGGAGCGAAGCAGCAGTGAAGCGGTCTGGACAGCTCTGCAAAGCGATCCTGCTGCATCTGCCGGCGATCTTCATAATGTGCGTGAGCTGGTACCTTTCCTCTCAGGAAAGGGTTCCCATGCCGGACTTCAAGGATTCCGACAAGATGGTTCACTTTGTCTGCTTCGGAATCCTGTCCGCCAGCTGGAGCCTTTGGTTTTCCCGTGGGAGCTGGTGCAATTTCCGGGCAGGGACTCCCTGGCGGAACGCTGCCCTGTGCGTCCTGTTCACATCGCTTTACGGGGCGGTTGACGAATTTCACCAGTCATTCACACCTGGCCGCTGCGCCGGAGCAGACGACTGGCTGGCTGACACGCTGGGCGCGGTCATAGGGGCTTTGGTCTGCGTCATCGTGGCGCGGGTCCTGCGCAAGCGGCATTCGGGACAGGCTTCTTTACAATAAAGCCAAGTTCGTATAGAATAGACAGATGGCGCGTCTTGGAGGGGCGCGGCGAGTCATCAGGTCAGGAGCTGTTGGATGGGTGTGAAGGTATCAAAGGAAGACATTATACGGGCGTTTTTGGACGAAGCCTTCATGCGTTCGGCGGGTGAGACGAGCCTCAAGGATATAGCGGACAAAATCGGAATCAAGAAGGCTTCCCTCTATAACCACTTTGAGAGCCGTGAGGACATCGTAAAGCAGACCTTTGCCTCCTGTGCCGAATATATTGAGTCGATAACATTCACCCCGAAGGACATCGATGCCGTCACCAAGAAGTATCCCGCGCCCGTCGTGTTCAAGGGAATCGTCAACCGCTACTTCAAGATGCACGAGAAGTCGCCCCTCTTCCAGATATATACCTTTGTTGCGAGCCAGAAATACTTCAGCCAGGATGCCGCCCAGATTACGGAGAAGCAGGATGCCAAAATCCTCGCCGACACTCAGGCTGTGCTCCGTTCACTGGTCTCATTCGGCAAGCTCCAGCTTTCTGACGATGCGGTGCTCCATGCGAGCCAGTGGTTCTGTTCCGGCATGACGAACATGCTGGAGAACTACCTTCTGGACCGCAAGCAGCTGGTCGCCTCCAGCCCTGCTTCCGGGGAGGGGGAACTTTTCTCCCTCCCCGCCGAGGGGAAGGGCCTGGACAAGGTGGATGCATTCATAGACGCGTTTATAGAGATAATCCAGTAGGTAAGGGGCCGGGGATTCTGGCCGTTCGGTCTGGGGTTCTGGCGGCCCGGCAGTTTGGCTTGGGATCCGGCCCGGGATTCTGGCGGTATGGTCCGGCCTGCGGTATGGTCCGGTCTGGGGTTCTGGCGGCCCGGGAGTTCGGCTTGGGATCCGGCCCGGGATTCTGGCGGTATGGTCTAGCCTGCGGTACGGCCTGTCCACCGGCATGAAAAATCAATTTTTTTTGAGAATTCCAGCCCCCGGCACTTGACGCTGAGGCTTCTTTCTGCTATTATAAATCATCTTTTACGGGGGTGTAGCTCATCTGGCTAGAGCGCTTGCATGGCATGCAAGAGGTAACCGGTTCAAGT
>CADBRC010000099.1 GCA_902796985.1 uncultured Spirochaetaceae bacterium | reverse complement strand
TTCCAGTACATCATGGCTCCGGAGATTACCTGTTCCGACGCTGAGGGCGCGGGCGAGATGTTCCAGGTGACCACCCTCTCCCTTGAGAAGATTGCCGAACTCGGCGTGAAGGCCGGGCAGGGCGGCATGAAGATTGAGGACGCGCATAAAATCGTCGATTACAGCAAGGACTTCTTCGGCAAGAAGGCCGGGCTCACCGTTTCCGGGCAGCTGGAGGCGGAGACCCTTGCCACTGCGCTCAGCCGCGTGTACACCTTCGGACCGACCTTCCGCGCGGAGAACTCCAACACGCCCCGCCACCTGTCCGAGTTCTGGATGTGCGAGCCGGAGATGGCTTTCTTTGACCTCTTTGACGACATGGATCTGGAGGAAGAGTTCCTCAAGTACCTCTTCAACTGGGCTTTGACCAAGTGCCGCGAGGACCTTGAGTTCTTTGAGAAGCGGATCCAGAGCGGGGTGATTGCCCAGCTGCAGCACGTGGTGGACACCCCCTTCAAGCGGATAACGTATACCGAGGCTGTGGAGCAGCTCCAGGCATACAACAAGGACTTCGAGTTCCCGATCGAGTGGGGCAAGGAGCTCCAGACCGAGCACGAGAGGTGCCTGACGGAGAAGATTTACAAGTCCCCGGTCATGGTCTACAACTACCCCAAGGACGTGAAGGCTTTCTACATGAAGCAGAATGAGCCTGACGAGCAGGGCAGGCAGACCGTCCGCGCCGTGGACGTGCTTGTTCCCGGTCTGGGCGAGATTACCGGCGGTTCCGAGCGCGAAGAGGACTACGACAAGCTGCTCAAGGTCTGCGAGGACCGCAAGATGGACATGACGAACTACCAGTGGTATCTGGACCTGCGCCGCTTCGGCAGCGTCCCGCACTCGGGCTTCGGCCTTGGATTCGACCGTCTCCTGCGTTACATAACGGGCATGGCGAACATCCGCGATGTCGTCCCCTATCCCCGTGCGCCGCGCCTTGCGGACTTCTAAGTAAGGACTGCCTATGTCTGAAGTCGCTGGAAAAAGCAATCCGCCGTTCGGCAGGAAGGTTTTCTTCGTGAACCCCTCGTTCAAAGTTCAGACCAAGATGCTGAACGTCCTCCGTGAGAGCGAGTATGAGGTGTACATTATCCAGAAGTGGCGGGACGTGAAGAACTTCCTGAGCAAGAATCCGGACTCTATCTGCTTCATCAGCGTTGATTCCCAGATGCCGCTCCTGTCCTGGATGGCGATGGTGGATTCTTTCTCCAAAGACAAGCTCCTCTCCACGACCATCTGCGGCTTCCTTACGGAGAACGCCATCAAGGATTCCGCCAAGGTCCTGGAGGTAGTCCACCTGGAGGCCGGTTACAACACGACCTCGGGCGACGAGATGAAGGTCCTGAGGGTGCTGCAGAACATCCTCGACGTGTACGGGGCCAAAGGGCGCAGGCAGCACGTCCGCTGCTCCTGCTTCAAGGAGAACGCCTTCGTCTATTTTACCCTGACGGACGCGGGCGGCAACCCCTCCATGTTCCAGATGAAGATAGTGGACATCTCCTCCGCGACGGTCGCCGTCGAGGTGCCGGAGGTCCTCAGGGGCAAGCTCAAGGTCGGCATCGTCTTCCAGAGCGTCATCATCACCCTGAACGGCAGGCAGCTGAACACCGGCCTGAAGGTCTTCCTTATGAAAAAGACCGAAAAGGACACGGAGATAGCGATATTCGCATACCCTTCCAGCCTCTCCTTTGAGTCCAAGTCCTGCATCCGGAATTTCATCTTCACCACCCTGCAGAAGAATATGGACCGGAGCATCAACGGAATGTTCGAGGACAAGACCGACTACAACATAGAGGCCCAGAGCTTCCAGCTGCTCAAGGATGCCCATGCTGCCGGTGTCAAGATGGACGGCGCGGGAGAAAAGAAAGAAGAGGAAGAAGCGAAAGAAGAGAATAAGGACGGTGACGCGGAGAAAAAGGAAGAAGGAGAAGGTGAGGTCAAAGAAGAGACTAAGGAGGAAGCTGAGAAGGATGCTCCTGAAGAAAAGGCCGAAGGGGAGGAGCCTGCAGGGGAATCCTCATAAGGAACTCACGTCCCGGACCCTTCTGCAGATTCTTTATTTCTCCATACGATACGCCTCCTCGAACGACCTGTTTTCATACGC
Source organism: uncultured Spirochaetaceae bacterium (assembly GCA_902796985.1). GTDB lineage: Bacteria > Spirochaetota > Spirochaetia > Treponematales > Treponemataceae > Treponema_D. The sequence goes on along the minus strand of CADBRC010000099.1, from coordinate 2,410 downwards.
TGCTTCCTGCGCGTTCGGCTTTTTGCTCTCGTTCCTGCCTGTCGTAATGATGATCCTGACGATTCTGGTCCGCTTCCTCCATGCCAAGGGGGAGTTCGTCTCCGAAATCCTTCAGGTCTATCCCCTTGTAAGCTCCACGGTCAATCTGGAGAACATCATTGCCTCAATCGCCCAGATACGGAAAATCACGAACTTCGAGATTGTCGTCTCCATCACGACGGTCTGGATGGCCCGCCGCTTCTTCATCTCGCTGACGCGCAGCCTGCGGAGGATTTTCAGGCACTCTGACCGGCAGCAGAAGGGCTTCATCCTCGTTTTTTCCTTCGCGGCAGAGGCATTGCTGACGATCTTCATATCCGCGCTGGTCTTTCTTCTGGTAAGCTTCCGCTCCGTTGTCCGCCTGCCCATACTGGAGGAGCTGAGCCGGGCCTACCCCGACCTGATGGATGCCTTCGCCGAGCTGATAGCCGGGACCTTCCCTTTCATCCTCCTCTTCATCGGCTGCGTCATCGTCTATAAGTTCCTGTGCCGCACGAGGCCGACGCTTGCGCAGTGCATCATGCCCGCCCTGCTCTGTACCTTCTCCTTCTGGGGCTTCCGCAAGGTGATGAAGCTCTTCATCAACGTCAACCGCTACAACACGGTCTACGGGGTTTTGAGCAACGCGATCGTCCTCCTGCTGGAGGTCTACTTCTTCTTCATCATCTTCCTCTTCTTTGCCCAGCTGCTCTTTGTCAACCAGTTCTTTGACAGCCTTGTTCTGGGGGAGCTGTACTCCCTTCCCGGCAGGAACGAGACCAAGCTCAAGGCATCGCTCAAGCGGCTGATTTTCATAAAGCCGGATGCCCTTTTGGAGCGGGAGGAAAACATCCTCTGCCTGAAGAAGGGCTGCTACGTGTACCGGCAGGGGGACGAGGGGCAGTATTCGTATTACGTTGTAGAGGGCGAGGTTATGCTGTCGGGCAGGAACAGCATCCGCTATCTGGACGAGGGGGCTTTCTTCGGCGAGGACGCATGCCTGTCCCAGCAGGAGCGGGATGAGGATGCGCTGGCCGTGAGCGACTGCATCCTCATTAAGGTTCCCGTGAACCTGCTGTTTTCCATGCTGAGGAGCAACCCCTCGCTGGCGCAGCGGTCCCTGTCCAAGGGGGTGTTATGGAAGTGATACGCGCGTCCGTCATGGGCTTCTGCATGGGGGTCAGGCGGGCTGTCGAGAAAGCGGAGCAGGCGCTGGCTGACTGCCGCTCTTCCGGAGGCGGGGAGGGCAGGGTGTGCAGCCTGGGGCCGCTCATCCACAATCCGACGGTGCTCGCTGACCTGGAGCGGCGGGGGCTGTCCGTCCTTTCCCCGGATGCCGCCTCGTTCGGCGGACTGGAGGGGGCCTCGGTGGTCATCCGTGCCCACGGGACAACCCCGCAGGTGACGGCGGCTCTGGAGCAGGCGGGGGCGAGGGTCATAGACGCGACCTGCCCCAAGGTGCACCTGAGCCAGAAGCGGGTGCGGGAGTGGAGCGGCAAGGGCTACGACATCGTGATAGCGGGCGACCGGAACCACGGGGAGGTGACGTCCGTCTCCTCCTTCGCGTGTGCGGGCAGCCGCGTGTCCGTCGTGCAGGACGAGGGCGAGGCGGAGGGCCTGGTCGCGGGGGAAAGCCTGCCGGACAAGGCCGTTCTGATTGCCCAGACGACCTTCAGCCCCTCCGAGTTCGCCCGGATAAGCGGGGTCCTGCGGGAAAAAATCCCCGGGCTCGTCGTCTTTGACTCGATTTGCTCGGCGACGATGGAGCGGCAGGACGCGCTTGTGGAGCTCGCCTCTAAGGTGGACGGCATCATCGTCATAGGAGGCAAGTCCTCTGCCAACACCCGCCGCCTCTACGAGCGGGCAAAAAGCCTTGTGCCCCTTGCTGACCTGATCGAGGATGCTTCGATGATACGCAGGGATTTCTTTTCCCTGTCCCGCATCGGCATAACGGCGGGTGCCTCTACCCCGGAGGCGGTCATCCGGGGCGTGGAGGAAGCACTGCGAGCTTGAAAGCCCCCCTTGTTTTATGATATACTGACCGAATGAAAACCGTGATTTTGGCAGGGGGCAAGGGCACCCGGCTCGGGGAGGAAACGCAGAAAATCCCCAAGCCTATGGTCGAGATAGGTGGCTACCCGATCCTCTGGCACATAATGAAGATATACAGTTTCTTCGGCTACAATGACTTCATCGTGCTGACGGGCTACAAGGGGCACGTTATAAAGGATTACTTCCTGAACTACTACTCCCGTTACAGCGACATGACGATAGACCTGTCCAACAACGATGTGCAGATTAACAAGATGCGCAGCGAGCCCTGGAAGATCACCCTGCTCTACACGGGCGAGAATACGCTGACCGCCGGAAGGATAAAGCGGGCCAGGAGCTA
>CADBRC010000098.1 GCA_902796985.1 uncultured Spirochaetaceae bacterium | reverse complement strand
TAGTAGGAATAGGAATAGGTCCTGCCGCCTTCGATGAGGGAGGCGAGCTCTTTCCATGCGAACTGGCACTGGGCCTTGTTCCCGCCCTCGGACAGGGCCTTTGCGTAGTAGCTGCCGCAGGAGGAATCGGGCCGGTTTCCATCCCCGTAGGCGGTGCGGATCAGGGCCTTGTGCGACCAGTTCGTGTCGCTCCACCAGTAGAGGCCGCCGTCCCCGTCAGCCCCCTCGAATCCGCAGTTGTAGTTGTCAAGGATGTTTTGCTTGATTTCCCTCCGGGCGGTCTTGTTCTTGCTCGCTGCTGACGAACCGCCGTTGCTCGCGCAGGAAACGGACAGCGCGGCGGCAAGCAAGGCCACGCATCCAAAGAATAAAGCTGTTTTTGTAACTCTCATCATAAGGAACATTATACACGGCAGTCTGCGGGGCGCGGTATAAGGAAAAATACCGCTCGTTGCATTTCGTGCCCTGTTGCGCTATGATGTGGGCATGGACTGCATTGAATTTGAGGACGTTTCTTTTACATATCCGCCCGTTGAGGGCGATGTGGACAGCGAGGGCAAGCAGATTGTCCCTGGCCCTGTGTTTGACCATTTTACGGGGGCCATTCCCTCCGGTGATGAGGGCGGCTCTGCGAGGGGCGCGGGTGCCCTGACCAGCCTTATCGGGCCGAACGGCTCGGGCAAATCCACCTTCATGCTGCTCGCGTCGGGCAGGCTTGTACCCCAGACCGGCCGCTGCCTCCTCTTCGGGCAGGATGTCGTCCGTCTGGGCGAGGAGCAGAAGAATCTCCTTGCCTCGGTCATCTACCAGAACATGGAATTCGAGAGCGATGAGTCGGTGGACAAGCTGCTCTCGTTCGTCTATTCCGCAGGCAGCCTCAAGGGAAAGGCTGCCGGAGTCCGCGACGCTTCCCGCGACCTGCTTTCAGAGCTTGTCGATGTCTTTGAGCTGGAGAAAGTCCTGCCGCACGGACTCAGGAAGCTGAGCAAAGGCGAGATACAGCGCGTCCTGCTTGCCTTTTCCCTGCTTTACGGCAGCGCATCGGTCTTTATGGATGAGCCGCTGTTCGCGATGGAGGAAGCGCAGAAGGACCGTGCGCTCGCCTATCTCCGAGAGTACGCTGCCAAGACCGGGACGGCTCTCTTTGTCTCCATGCACGAGCTGGATTTGAGCCGGAAGCATGCGGATAAGGTCCTGCTCTTCCATCCGGACCGGACGATTGACTACGGAACGGCGGAAGAGGTGATGACGGACGAGGGGCTTGAGAAAGCCTACGGTGTTCCGGTCGCCATGCTCAAGAAGCAGGAGGACATGACGCGGGAGGAGCTCAAGACCGCCGCAGACGCGATACTGAAGGTTCAGGCCAATGCGTAAGGCGTTCCCGCGGAAGGGGAGGGGTGTCCTCTTTGTTGTGCTTGTCCTCGCAGCGGCGGCATATTTTGCATACGATTTCTTCTTCTCCACAAAACCGGAGTTCAAGAGTTATGCCGAGTTCTATTCGCTCGTTGCTGACGGCAGGGTAGGGGAGGCGGTGCTTTCCGCCGACGGCATCTGCTTTACGGTGTCCGGGGAGGACGGCGCGGAGTATGTTACGGACAATCCCGCGAGTCCCACGCTCAAGGAATATCTTCTGCTGCATGGTGTGGAGGTAACGGAAGAGAAGGATGCAGCGGCAATCATTTCGCTTGTATTCGACATTGTTTTCTACGCATTTTTCTTCGGCGTGTTCCTGTTCGCGTTCCGCAAGTTCATCTCGCCCAACACGTTCCGCGTTGTACGGAATACCGGAGTGAAGTTCGCCGATGTCGTCGGCATGGACGGACTCAAGCGCGACATGGCGCAGGTGATGGAAATCCTGAAAGATCCGGCGGGGTATGCGGCCAGGGGAATCCGCGCGCCCAAGGGCATTCTGCTGGAAGGTGCACCCGGCAACGGCAAGACTTTGTTTGCGCGGGCCCTTGCTGGTGAAGCGAAGGTGAATTTTATCCCTGCGAAGGCGACGGATTTTGAGAGCATGTTCATGGCGATTGGTCCGATGAAGGTAAAACTGCTTTTCCGCAAGGCGAGGAGGCGGGCCCCCTGCATCGTGTTCATCGATGAGTTCGACGGAATCGGTACGCGGCGCAACTACTCAGGCAGCGCGATAGAGACGGAGAACACCCGCATCGTTACTGCCCTGCTGAACGAGCTGGATGGATTTGAGCCTGCCCGGGGTATTCTTGTCATCGCCGCGACGAATTCTGTAAAGGCTTTGGACGAGGCCCTTATTCGGCCCGGCCGCTTTGACGCGCGGGTCTCCGTTCCGTATCCGGACTACGAAGCACGGAAGCAGCTCGTCGCCATGTACTCTCGCGGCAAGAATCCTTCACCGGAATGCAGTGAGGAGGCACTTGCCAAAAAGTTCGACGGCTTCTCCTGCGTCAAAATTGAGTCGGTGCTGAACCGTGCAGCCCTGCTTGCCTCACAGGAAGGCCGGGCGTCGTTCACTATGGGCGATATAGAGGCGGCATGCCGCCAGGCGGGGTGAGTTATGTATTACGGGGCGATAAAAGAAGTTGACATAGCAGACGGGGAGGGGGTTCGTGTCTCTCTCTTTGTATCCGGCTGCAGGAACTGCTGCAAGGGCTGTTTCCAGAAGGAGACATGGAACTTTTGTTACGGCAGGATTTTCACGAAGGAGATTGAAGACCATATACTGGACTGCCTGAGACCAGACTTTATTACGGGCCTTTCCGTTCTGGGCGGTGAGCCTTTCGAGGAGGAGAACCAGGCCGTCCTTGCCCCTTTCCTGGAGCGGGTAAAGGAAGCCTATCCTCAGAAGGACATATGGTGCTTCACCGGCTACATCTTTGACAAAGATCTCAAGCCCGCCGCTGGCCGTAAGCACACCGAGCACACCGACCGTATGCTTTCCTGCATCGACGTGCTCGTGGACGGCCCTTTCATCGAAGAGCAGAAGGACATCAGCCTTCAGTTCCGCGGGTCCCGCAACCAGAGGATTCTGCATCTCAAGGACGGGGAGCTGCTTGAGGTCCGGTAACCGGATGCTCGGGGGCTGCCGCTTTCCGCAATCGTATCTCAGGCTTTCATGGCCTGGTAGCTGTCCAGCCAGTTCTTGAGCGGGAGCGTCCAGTCTTTTTCCCCTTCTGCGTCATTTATCAGCAGGTCGAACAGTGACGAGATGTATGCGGTAATCTCCGCCTTGTTTTCCGGGGCGATATTCTCCGCCGGGGGCAGAAGCCCGGATATGCAGGTCCGTGCGTCATCAGGCGTGAACAGGTCGGGGGTAATCCTGCACATCATGTATAAGGCTGCTGGCAGGCAGTTGACTGAGTGCTGCTTGAGAAAGAGGACGGACCGGCCTATGGCAAATCCCTCCTCGCGCAGCTCGGAAAGCCATGCTGCCTTCTCGTCTTCCGTGAAATCTATATCGGGATCGGAGAAAAGCTTCTTGTAAAAGAAGTAATTCAGTACGCAAATCGCAATGTGCAGACTGGGCACGCAGAAAAAATGCGGGTCGGCACGGCGCAGGGCCTTTATTCCCTTGTCGTCGCTCGCCGGCCTGTCAGTCGTCGTCATGCAGTATGAGTATACTTTGTATGCAGAGCTGTAGGCCAGTCTGAGCCTTCTGAGGAGGCGTGCGCCCAAAAGAGACCCCTTCCACACGCCGAACTTTGTCTCAAGCATCGCGATGGTGTCCACCCAGAAGTTGATGAAGCGCATGTAGACAGGCAAAAGCCCCGGATCAAAAGGAACCCTGCCGTCAAGGGGATGGTCAACGTGCTTCACGCGTACCCGCATGATATGAATCTTTTCCAGATACTGGGGAATGAAGAACTTTGTCGCAACCGTCCAGATGAAAGTCCATGCTGCCCACGCGCTCGGAGGCATGACGAAGAGAGTTAGGTAGCACTTCATCACGCCGAAGCTCCGGAGCGTTCTTCCTTCAAAGGTTCTCCGGGCCGTAATGCGGGAGGCCATCAGCTGTTTTCCGCGGCGATAATTTCGCTGATGTTACTCAAAATGTCGCGGGCGACGGCGGGCTTGTTCATCGTGTAGATGTGGACTCCCTTCACGCCGTTGGAAATCAAATCGATTATCTGGTCTGTCGCATAGGCGATTCCTGCCTGCCGCATTGCCTCGGGCTTGTCTGCGAAGCGGTCGCAGATTGCAAGCAGCTTCTCCGGTATGAACGCGGAGGACAGGCGGACCATCCGCTCAACCTGCTGGCTGTTGGTTATCGGCATGATCCCGGCGAGCACGGGTACGTGGATTCCCTTGGACTGCAGGCGGTACAGATACGAATAGAGCATGTTGTTGTCAAAGAACATCTGGGTCGTCAGAAAGTCCACGCCTGCATCGACCTTGTGCTTGAGGTTGTCTATGTCCTCTGCCCGGTTTGCGCTCTCAGGATGCCCCTCAGGGTAGCAGGCGCCGCCGACGCAGAGCCCCTGTGATTTCAAAATTTTCACCAGGTCGCTTGCATGGTCCAGACCGTCTATCGTTGCCTTTTCGCCCTCGTGCTCCGGGGTGAAGCCGGCCGGAATGTCACCGCGCAGGGCGAGGACGTTCTCTATTCCCGCCCCCTTCATCTGGGCAATCGTCCTGTCCATTTCCTCGCGCGAGTCGCCGATGCAGGTCAGGTGGGCGAGGGCAGGGGTACCGTATGACTGGATTTTGGACGCGACTTCGACAGTGTTCGCGCGAGTCGTACCGCCCGCCCCGTAGGTAATCGACATGAAGTCGGGCTTCAGGTCGCTCAGCTCCTTCGCTGCCTGCAGCACTGAGTCCAGCTTGGCCTGCTGCTTGGGAGGAAAGACTTCCAGTGAAAGCGTCACTTTCTTGTTCTTCAGAATCTCGTTTATCTTCATATATACCTCTTCTAATTTTCTTCTATAATATCTTTAATATTTTCATTTCTTCCAACGATTGTTTCTGCTTTTCTGCAGTCACGGAACCGGCGCGGAATCAACCAGGCCCCTACAGCCCCTTTTCGTATTCATCAAGCTCGCGCAGCTTTGCATCGTCCAGCTTGATGAACAGGTTCTTCTCCTGCGTCGGAATGACCAGGCCCTTGGGACCGTCCTTTGCCCGCCGGAGGTATTTGACTTCCGTATAATACAGGTCGGCTTTGCCGTTCTGCCGCGCTTTGGAGTGGTAGACTGCCAGGTTTCCTGCGTAGAGCAGGATGTCGAGCGGAACGGTCTTGCCTTTGCGCGCCTTGACGAAGACGTAGCCGCCCGCGTAGTCCCGCGTGTGCAGCCAGAGGTCGCTTCCCCGCACGTAATGGCGAAGCAGGTCGTCGTTCTCTGCCGCCGTCCTGCCGACCATGAGGGTCCAGCCGTTTATCTCGTAGTGCAGGCCGGGATGGGGCTTTTCCGCCTTCTGTTTGGGTGCACTGTCATGGCGGAGCAACTGCTCGATTTTAAGCGTGTTCTTTTCGTCGAGCATCTCCTTGTACTGGGCCTCAAGGGCGGCAATCGACTTGCGGGACATCTGTATGTCGTGTTCCAGCGCTTCAAGCCCGGATGAGGCCTTCTTGTACTGTTCGTAGTAGTGGGCGGCATTCTCCTGCGGGGACAACTTGGGATCCAGACGGATGTGCACCTGCTTTCCGCTCTCGTAGTCCTCGCAGTCCAGATGGTTGCCCTCTGCCTGCGCTGCGTATGCCAGAATCAAATCGCCCGTGTGCTTAAGGCTGCCCGCGTTCTCGAAGTCCTTTTTCTTCTGCTCCAGCTTTTCCAGCGCGGCGGTCATTTTGGAGTGGCGGGAATTGTACCATTTTTCCGCCTGTGCAAGAAGGCTCTCGCGGGACAGGCTTGCCGCATGCTGGGAATAGAAGATGTCCACCTGCTCGTTGAAGGAAAGCCCCTGCGCATCGGGCAGATCGTCAAAGGTCCTGACGGGAAAGCGTTCCTGTGCGGCAGCTTTCTCCTCCTCCGTCGGAACCTTCTCCTCCGGCAGGAACGTGCCGCCGGTCACTTCCCCCTTCTTGGGGCGGCGGAACATGCAGTCCAGTATCTTTCCCTCGGTATCCGTCACGATGACGTTGGCCGCCCCCGACCAGAGGCGTACGTACATGAAGCAGCGGTCTTTCCAGGTGGACACGTCAAATTTGATTATCCTGTCCAGACCCAGTTGCCGGCATTCGTTTATCCGCATGCCCTTGACGGTCGAGCGCAGGAACTCGTTGAAGCGGAGCGGCTTGTCATTCTTGGGGGCCTTGAACCTGCTGCGGTTCATCCGGCAGGCGGATGCGCCCGTACAGATGACGAGGTTCTCGCTTTTTCCCTTGTTGATTATCCTGAAGGAAAGCGTGTCATAACCCGGCTGCACTATTTCCTGAATGAAGGAGCCGGGAAGGTCGAGTTCTTGGATGATGCGGTTTATCTCGTTACAGTTGAGCGACACGGTAGGTTATTCTAGCGCTTTTGCGCGTTTGTTTCAATCGGTCAGGCTGGATTCGGCAAGTTCCAGTGCTGAAAGGCGCCGTTTCCGCACCGTGTCCCTCATAGGTTCGCCGCTTGGCAGTGAGCAGGAAGGAGAGATGATCTTCCTGTGAAATCCTTTCAGTGAAAGACATAGCTCTTTCTCCGAACAAGACATATGGGAACCTCGAAAAACTTCAGTTTTTCGAGGTAACTCTGAAAATGCGATGTCCTAAGTCGCGCTATTGTAGCGACTTAGGACTCGGCAGCACTCTCTAAAAACTGGGCTTGACCAGTTTTTAGAGATGCCCAGATGATACCGCCCGCAAGTGTCAAAAGCACGCAGGCGATGATGACGAAAAACAGGTCCGGCACATAGGACCGGACGACCCACAGGGGCGTATCAAAACAGAGCTTCGTAAACAGGAGGAGCACGAGCGGCCAGACGGCATAGCCCAGCAGCATGAGCAGGGGCTTCCGCCGTTTGGCAAAGGCCCTGACCAGCAGGAAGAGCGACAGCAGCAGCATGCAGAGGTACAGGGCATCCAAGACAAGGTGAATCAGGGGATATGCCGCATGGTTCACCTTTTTGGGCGAGCTTCCGTTCAGGATGGAAAGGCTGTCCCAGAACGCATTGTCCATCAGCGCGTTCATGCCGAACTCGTCGTTTCCGTTCACCATAAAGCAGACCGCCAATCCCCGCTCAGGCAGGATGAACATGTAGGTGATGTAGTTTTCCACCTGCCCGCCGTGGAAGACGACCTGCATGCCGTCCCATTCCATATAGTTCCAGCCCCTGCCGTAGAACACATCGTATTTTGTACCGAGCGGGACATTGTCATACCACATCGCATCAATGCTTTCCCTGCTGATGATCCGGTCGCCCTGCTCCGTGCGGCCTCCGTTCAGATACATCCGAAGGTATTTCGCATGGTCCGCCGGCGTAATGGCGAGGAAACCTGCCGGTTCGTGGAACCAGGACCTTTCCCCCGGATAGTCGGCATCGCCCCGGACAAAAAAGCCGAACCAGTTCCTGTTGCCCAAAAGAAGCTTCCCGCTGCCCTTTGCCTTGCCCGTGTCCGCCAGCGAATCGTCCATACCCAGGGGCAGGAAGACATGCTCCCGGATGTACGCCTCATAGGTCATCCCAGACGCTACTTCGACAATCTTCCCGAGCAGGTCGTAGTTGACGTTCGCGTATTCATGGGAACCGTAGGACTTTGTCAGCT
>CADBRC010000097.1 GCA_902796985.1 uncultured Spirochaetaceae bacterium | reverse complement strand
GCGCGTTGTCAATCAGGTTTCCGACGATCGTGACGAGGGCCTCGGAAGGCAGCTGGATGTCCGTGCTCTTGAATCGTATGCCCTCCTTGAGTATGAACTTGACGTTGCACTCTGATGCGCGGGCAATCTTTCCGATGAGCAGGGCTGCGAATGAAGGATTGTCCACTGAGTGCATGACCCGGCTCAATGTTTCCCGCTGTATAATCGAGATGTTTTCGATATACGATACCGCCTTATCGTACTCACCGATCTGAATGAGTCCCAGTATGACGTGCAGCTTGTTGGTGAAGTCGTGGTTGTTCGCACGCATGGAGTCTACTAGGTACTTGGTTCCTGACAGGTCTTCCATCAGTTTGGTGTACTCCGTGCGGTCGTGCAGGAGGGCGACCGCGCCTTTTATCCTGTCGTCCTGCTTGACCGGTATACAGTCGATGAGCAGTTCCGTTCCGCTTTCAGTCTTTTCGTGCATGCCCAGCAGGCTCTCGCCCGATGTCACTGTCTCGAAGAGAAATTTTTCGGCAAAGAGCCGCCCGTTTATGAGCCCGTCTTTGCCCTCCTCGTCGCATCCGAGTATCTTCTTGGCGACCCTGTTGATGAACTGAATGTTCTTCTCGTCGTCAATTGCGATGATGCCTTCGTGAATCGATTCCAGGATGTTGTCCCGTATCGTGTACATGGCGGAGAAGGTGTCCGGCTCATAACCGTGCAGCTTCTGTTTTATCCTGCGGGAAAGGGTGCCGGAGATGAGGATTTCCAGCATGATGGCCGCAATCGTCACCGCGATGAAAAGCAGTATCGTCTTGTAGGTCGCGGAGTGTATGGAGGTCTTGAGGATTATCGTCATGATGAAGCCCGCATACTCGCCGTTTTCATCGAAAATTGCGCAGTAGGTCCGCCGCTGGGGACCGGAAGGGCCGGTCTCGTCCACCGCATGGAATGTTGTGGGACCGCCCTGCGAGGTCTGGGGCAGGTCGGGGACCACGCCGCCGTAGGACGTACCGATGTAATCGTTGTTCGTATGGTAGACCCTGATGTTGTCCGGCCCCACGATTGAGATGACGTCAATGTCAGGAAGTTCCGTACAGATGGAATTGAAGTACCGGGTCAGCTCGTCCCGGGGCAGGTTCTTGGTGAATCCGTAGAGGCGGGAAATCAGGTCCGCCGTGTTCAGGAGGCTCTGGTCAACGGCCTGGGCATTCGAATTGACGTTGATGTATGCTCCTCCCACGCTCAGGAGAATTGTTATGACGACGATGAGGATCAGGTGCGTCTTCTGCATCTCCCGCCGTATGGAGTTGAGCGAGCCTTTCTTCGCATATCTCGTGCTTTTCATCTTTCTTCTATTATAAGGCATATTCCCGTGAATGTGCAAATCTCCTGGGGCTTTCGAAAGTTAAAAAAGCGGATGGCGGGGGAGGGGCCGGTGGGCAGGGTAGGGCTAGCAAAAAGTTCGATAAAAGCTTATAATGGCTTTTGAGCTTTTTTTACAGAGGTTATTATGAAAAAGATTGTCGCCGGTTCTACCGCCGTGCTTCTTATGCTCACGGCTTCTGGTTCTTTGATTGGCTGCAAGTCGGCTCCTGATGAGCCGTCCCCCTCTTCAGGCTCCACGCTGGAGTCCACCTCGGGGATTGGCAGCTCAGAAACCGACGAAGCGGTGGGCTTTGACATTGATGATGACGAGAATTCCGATAAAACGATAGCTGATGATGAGAATGCCGCTTCTTCAGAAGCCACGGACGGCACGGAGGGGCTGGAAGGGGATGCCGAAAGGATTTCCTCCGGTGACTTGGGTTCCTCTGATCACGTTGATGAGAACGATCCGTCCGGTTCGGGCAATTCCTACGGACTTGCTTCCGGCGAAGGCGTTGACGGCGACGGCATGGCGGCGATCAAAGGCGGTCAGGCCAGCGACGGCGATTCAAAGGTGCAGGAGAGTGCTCCGAACGACGAGGAGAACTTTCCGTCCACGATGGAGCGCATGAAAGGTTCGGGCAAAACCGCGTCCGCTAATGATGCCGGCAAGGACGGGAACGATACGGATTCGTCCAAGACGGCGGGTAAGGACGGCTCGGGATCTGACGGCGGCGGTTCGCGGCAGAGTGCAGTTGCCCCCAATGCCAACGATAAGAGCAGTGAGGGGACGGGCAGAAAGGGCTCGTCAGGAAGCGCGAACAGCAACGGGGCGGCTCCAAGCCCGAATGGTGCTGACGGAAAGACCGGGACGGGTAAGTCTGACGATAAGGCCGTCGCGGAGAATACGAGCGGCAGTAATTCCTCCGGGTCGAGCGGCACAAACAAGAAGGGAAACGATACCGGCATCACCGGCAAGTCCAGCATAGACGGCTCCCGCAACGCCAATCCGACTCCGACTAAGAAGGATGACAAGAGTTCCGGCAAGAACGGTTCAGGCTCCGGCACAGCGCAGTCCGGCAGTGGCAAGTCCGGTTCCGGCAGCGGAACAGGCAAGGGAAATGAGGTTGCCAAGGCGGATACTGGCAGCAAATCCGGCTCCGGCAGCGGCAACAGCTCAGCAACCAGCCAGAACGGCAATAACAAGAACGGCTCGGGCAACGGCAAAGACGGCAGCGCCAGCGCCAACTCCGGCAACAAGAACGGCACTAGCTCCG
>CADBRC010000096.1 GCA_902796985.1 uncultured Spirochaetaceae bacterium | reverse complement strand
CAGGAGCATCCACGACTCGTCCGCCGCCATAGCCCAGCTGGTCAAGGGAATTGAGCAGATAAGCCTCTCCATGGAGACAATGGCCTCCTCCTTCGCCCTCCTGGACAAGGAGGCCCAGAGCGGCATGGCCAAGCAGGAGCGGGTCAACGAGCGGATTTCCCAGATAGAGCAGCAGTCCCAGATGCTTCAGGAAGCAAACACCGCCATAGCTTCCATTGCCGAACAGACAAACCTGCTTGCAATGAATGCCGCCATCGAGGCTGCCCACGCAGGAGAAGCCGGAAAGGGCTTCGCAGTCGTCGCCGACGAAATCCGAAAGCTCTCGGAAACTTCCTCCGGTCAGTCCAAGACAATCGGCGACCAGCTTAAGAACATACAGGACAGCATCGGAGAAATTGTGTCGGCCTCTCAGGAGTCCAGCGCGGCTTTCTCCGGCGTGTCGGGCCGCATCCACGAAACCGACGGCCTGGTCCGCTCCATCAGAGAGTCGCTTGAGGAACAGAATACGGGTTCCCGCAGCATCATCAGTTCGCTTTCCAGCATGGACAAGAACACGGCCGATGTGCGCGGAGCTTCCGCCCGCATGGCCGAGGGCAGCAGTCAGGTTCTGGACGAGATGAACCGCCTGCGCGATTCCGTGGAAGCAGTGCGCGACAGCATGGCCGCCATGTCCGACAGCGCACAGAGCGTCGTCAAGAGCGGAGGCCAGCTTGATGACAGCGTGGAGGAAATGGACAACACGATAAACCGCTTCGGAGCCGACATCAAACGCTTCAAGACAGAATAGTTTCCGGAGAGGGGCCCCAACGCAAAGGTGGCCGGGGTTCCTCCCTCAGAAAACCTTATTGTATTTCCGGGCCATCTCTGCTAAAATGCAGGGCATGGAAACGATTATACAGCCAAAAGTCCTGAAAGGATTCAGGGATTCCCTGCCCAAAGACGAGATTCTGCGCTCGTCGCTGATTGAAAAACTGACCAAGATATACAGGTCTCGGGGCTTCGTTCCGATTGACACCCCCGTGCTGGAATACACAGAAATCCTTCTCCGCAAGAGCAACGGCGAGACCGAGAAACAGGTCTTCCGCTTTGAGGATAACGGAGGGCGGGACGTGGCGATGAGGTTCGACCTCACCGTGCCGTTCGCCCGCTTCACGGCAGAGCACCGCGAAGAACTCTACTTTCCTTTCAAACGCTACCACATCGCCAAGGTCTGGCGCGGCGAGAAGCCCCAGGCCGGCCGCTACCGGGAATTCGTCCAGTGCGACTTCGACTGCGTGGGAAGCGATTCCTCCGCATCCGACTTTGAAATCCTTGAGCTGATGAAAGCCGCCCTCGCCGAAATCGGCGTAGAAAAGGTGACGATCCACGTCAACCACCGGGGCATCTTCAACCGCTTTCTTGCCAAAATCGGCTGTACGGAAAAGAGCGAGGATATTCTCCGCGTCGTGGACAAACTCGCAAAAGTTGGAAAGGAGGAGGTCACCAAGGAGCTCACCGAGATTACCGGTTCCAGCCAGTCCGCAGACCTCATACTGGACTACATACAGGGCAAAGACGGATGGGACGCCACCCTCGCCCACATCGAGGAGCTTGCGGGCGGCGAAGCCGAGGACTCCAAGCGGATGAAGGAAATCCGCGCGATGATGGACGCGACAGGCATCTCCGCATCCTACGTGCTTGACCCCTCCATAACGAGGGGGCTTGACTACTATACGGGCGTGGTATACGAAACCTTCCTGGATGAGCTTCCGTCAATCGGCTCCGTCTGTTCCGGGGGCCGCTACGACAACCTCGCGGGCCTCTACATGAAGGAGAAGATCCCCGGAGTCGGGGCGAGCATCGGGCTTGACCGCCTCATCGCCGGGCTTTCCCAGCTGGGACTCGCCGAGGGACGCGGCAGCTACATTGATGCGGAAATTTTCAACCAGAATGCGAATCTCTCGCTGGCCTACGTCAAGGCTGCAGCAGCCCTCCGCAAGCAGGGAGTCGCCGTTGAAGTCTTCCCTGACGCAGCCAAAATGAACAGGCAGTACGCCGTTACTGAAAAGAAGGGCATTAAGTGGGGTGTGTTTGTCAGCGAAGACGGCTCACTCACACTGAAAAACCTGGCAACACGCGAGCAGTTCGAAGCTATCAGCGCGGACGAGGCAGCAAAGAAGATAAAGGGATAGCCGGTGACAGGCTGGGACCACAAGGAACCCAGCCTGCCTTCTTTACAGGCGGAAAATCCGGGAGTGAGTCAGGACCTCGTTGCCCGTGCCGGTGATGAGAACATCGTTTTCAAGCCGTACGCCGCCCAGCGTGGGGTCGTAGAGGCCCGGCTCCAGCGTCACTATGTTGCCGGGCTCGAACAGGACGGACTCGCCGGACCGCTTGCTGACGAAGGGGGCCTCATGAATTTCAAGCCCCGTCCCGTGACCAAGCCCGTGCGGCATGGCAAGCCCCGCCGCGGCGAAAATCTCGTCCGCCTTCCGGGCTGCGTCAAGCACTTTCTTTCCCGGCATGTAGAGCTTGCGGCACTCGGCGGCGGCAGTCTCCACCAAATCCAAAAGCCGCTCCTGCTCCTTGGACAGGGGGCCGTGCGCTATCGTTATCGTACAGTCGCTCGCATATCCCTCATAGCATACGCCGTAGTCCAGAATGGAAAGGCCCTGGGATCCCCACGCCCCTCCCGTATAGCCGGGGAAAGCGTGGATTGCAAACGAGCGCTCCGGCCCTGCTGCGAGGGTATCAAAGCTCGTCCGCTCGCAGCCGTCAGCCCGCAGCTGCTTCTCAATGT
>CADBRC010000095.1 GCA_902796985.1 uncultured Spirochaetaceae bacterium | reverse complement strand
CGTTCAACAGAGGCCTTGGATAATGAGATCAGGAACGAAGCCCGCAAGCGGGTCGGCAAAATTCTTGAGTCTGCCAGGGAAAACGCCCAGACTTTGAAGGCTGGCGTTGAAAAGAAACTTACGGATGCGGTGGCGGAGGCTGAACGGCAGTCCGCAGTACGCCTGGAGCTCTATCGGAAGAACATTGATGCTTCAATTCCCCTTGAAAAGGGGCGCTATCTGGTTTCTTTCATATATGACTCGGTTATGGATGCCGTCAATGCCTACCTTTCGTCGGTAGGGGAGGACAAGCGACTTGCGATTGTCACGTCTCTGGTCGAGCGGAGCAAGTCTTTCCTGGAAGGGAAGGAACTGGAGGCGACCGTCGTCGGCTTTGACCTTGCTGCTGCGAAAGCTATGCTCAAAAAGCAGCTGGGAACGGCTGTCGTTGCCTGTAACCGAGGGGAAGCATTTCTTTTGGACGACGAGGGGCTTGCCGGCCTGAAATTCCGCGAGGGCATTCTCCTGAAGGCAAAGGATGCTTCCGTAAACTGCCGTCTTACACTGGACGAAAAGATGAAAGAGATTCTGGATGAAAAGTCATTCGAGCTGTCTTCAACGCTCTTTGGCGGGAGGTTGCCGGAATGACGGAAGGAAGGATTACCCGGATTTCCGGGCCCATCGTGTATGCGGAAGGACTGGAATCTTCCGGTCTGTATGACGTTGTTGACGTCGGCGAAAAGCGGCTCGTCGGAGAAATCATCCGGCAGGACAAGGGCAAGGCGACGATCGAGGTCTACGAGGACGACAGCGGCATGAAGATTGGCGAGAAGGTCGTCAGTACGGGCCGCCCCCTCTCCCTCAAGCTCGGACCGGGACTTGTCGGCACGATTTATGATGGCATCCAGCGTCCGCTCAAGGAGCTGTTTGATCAGGAGGGCGCGTTCCTGAAGCCCGGCGACAGGACCAGCCCGATCGACGGCAGTAAGAAGTGGGATTTTACGCCCTCCGTAGAGGAAGGGGCGGATATACAGCCCGGCATGGTGCTGGGAACCGTGCAGGAAACCGGCTCCATACTCCATAAGATAATGGTCCCGCCGCTCACCAAGGGCAGAAAGCTCAAGTCATTCAAGGGTGCGGGAAGCTACACGGTGGACGACGTAATCGGCGAGACCGACCTGGGAGAGAAGCTCTGTCTGTCCCAGTACTGGCCTGTCCGTACCCCCCGTCCCTTCAACGAGAAGCTTGAGGTCTCGCAGCCCCTCGTCACCGGGCAGCGCGTCATAGACGTGTTCTTCCCCCTGAGCAAGGGCGGAACTGCCGCAATTCCGGGAGGATTCGGAACCGGCAAGACGATGACCCAGCATGCTGTCGCCAAGTGGTGCGACGCTGATTTGATTGTCTACATCGGTTGCGGTGAACGCGGCAATGAGATGACCGACGTTTTGACGGACTTCCCCAAGCTGATTGACCCCCGCAACGGGCGCTCGCTGATGGAGCGCACGATACTGATTGCGAATACGTCCAACATGCCGGTTGCGGCCCGCGAGGTTTCCCTCTATTCGGGCATCACGCTTGCCGAGTATTACCGGGACATGGGTATGCACGTTGCGATCATGGCCGACTCCACGAGCCGCTGGGCTGAGGCCCTCCGCGAGCTTTCCGGCCGCATGGAGGAGATGCCTGCGGAGGAAGGCTTCCCGGCCTACCTCCCGACCCGTCTTGCCCAGTTTTACGAGCGGGCAGGCCGCGTCTACAGCCTGAACGGGGCGGAAGGTTCCGTCTCCGTCATCGGTGCGGTTTCCCCGCCCGGAGGCGACTTCTCCGAGCCTGTCACCCAGCATACCAAGCGCTTTATCCGCTGCTTCTGGGCACTGAACCGCGAGCTTGCCAACGCCCGCCACTATCCGGCAATCGGCTGGATCGACTCATACTCCGAGTATGCGGAGGAGGTGGAGGACTGGTGGAACAAGCTGGATCCCCGCTGGGCTTCCATCCGCGTCAAGGCCCTGGACCTGCTCAAGCGTGAGCAGCGGCTGGAGCAGATTGTCCGCCTGATCGGTGCCGACGCGCTTCCCGAGACGGACCGCCTGATCCTCACTGTCTGCGAGATGATAAAGAACGGATTCCTGCAGCAGAGTGCCTTTGACGACATTGACCAGTATTCGGTTCCTGAGAAGGAAGTTCAGCTCCTGATGCTGATAATGGAATTCTATGACAAGGCCCTTGCCGCGGTCAAGACCGGCGTTCCCCTGCTCAAGATTATGGAGCTCGGGGTTCGCGGCGAGATTGTCCGCGCCAAGTCGGTTGTCGCCAACGACAAGCTGGACGAGCTTACGACGATACAGAACCATATCGAAGACCAGATGGGCTCTCTTGAGCGGATGTACCGCAAGGATTCAGTAATATGAAAGGAATAGAATATACAGGGCTTCAGCAGGTTGACGGACCGATTGTCGTCGCTCAGCGTACCCCGGACTCTTTCTATGATGAGATCGTATACGTCCGCGACAAGACCGGCGAGAAGAAAACCGGCCGCATCATCGACCTGAACGACAAGACTGCCGTTGTGCAGGTGTTCGGCGGAACGACGGGGCTTGATTTGGACTCGACGACCGTGGAGTTCCTGGACAAGCCGATGGAGCTCCGCGTGGGCCGCGGGCTTCTGGGCCGCATTTTCAACGGCCTCGGCGAGCCGATAGACGGCTACCCGGACATCGTGTCGAGCACCAAGATAAACGTCAACGGCATGCCGATAAATCCCTATGCACGCGTTTACCCGCGTGACTTCATCCAGACGGGGATTTCGACGATAGACGGAATGAACACCCTGATCCGCGGTCAGAAGCTGCCGATTTTCTCCGGAAACGGCCTTCCCCACAACCGCCTCGCTGCCCAGATAATCCGGCAGGCGAAGCTTTTGAGCTCCGACGAGGAGTTCGTCATGGTCTTTGCGGGCATGGGAATCAAGTACGACGTCGCCCAGTTCTTCAAGAACACCTTCGAGGAGAGCGGAGTACTGTCGAACGTCGTCATGTTCGAGAGCCTTGCCGATGCGCCTTCGATCGAGCGTATCATTACGCCGCGCTGTGCGTTGACCGCCGCCGAGTACCTGGCCTTTGAGTGCAACATGCACGTCCTCGTCGTGATGACCGACATGACCAACTACTGCGAGGCCCTGCGCGAGATAAGTACGACGCGCGGCGAGGTTCCGGGCCGCAAGGGCTATCCGGGTTACCTCTATTCCAATCTGGCCGAGCTCTACGAGCGGGCGGGCAAGATTCAGGGAAGCACGGGCTCCATAACCCAGATACCGATCCTGACGATGCCGAACGACGACATAAGCCACCCGATACCTGACCTGACGGGCTACATTACGGAGGGGCAGATAGTTCTGGACCGCGAGATGAGCCAGAAGGGCCTGTACCCGCCGGTCGCCGGTTTGCCGTCGCTGAGCCGTCTGATGAAGGACGGAATCGGCAAGGGAATGACCCGCGAGGATCATTCGGCGGTTTCCAGCCAGCTCTTTGCCTCTTACAGCAAGGTCAAGACGATACGCAACCTTGCAGCCATCATCGGAGAGGAAGAGCTTTCCGACCTGGACAAGCTCTACTTGAAATTCGGCGACGAGATGGAAGCCAGGTTCTTCAGCCAGGGCGAATATGAGGACCGGTCGATTGACGAAACTCTGGACCTGGGCTGGAGGATTCTGGGCATCCTGCCCCGCGACGAGCTGTACAGAATCAGCGACGAGCTTATCGATAAGTTTATGCCCAAGCCTGAGGAGGGAGCTTCAGCCTAATGGCAAACAAGCTTAACGTTGCCCCGACCAAGTCAAATCTTCTCGCCATCAAGGAGCAGCTTGCCGTAAGCACGCAGGGCTACGACCTCCTTGAGCAGAAGAGGGAAATCCTCGTCATGGAGCTTATGCGGATGCTTGAGCAGGTCAAGCTGCTCGAGAAGTCCGTGGACAAGTGCATTGACAAGGCCTATCCCGCACTCAAGCGCATGCTGATGGCCGTCGGAGGAGACCGGGTGGAGCGGATTGCCCGCAGCGTCAAGTATGACTTCACTTTGAACCAGCGGCCTGCCGTCATCGGCGGCATGTCCTTCACGACGATCGACGTTTCCCTGCCCAAGAAGGAGCTGTTCTACTCCTTCCTGGGAACCTTCCCTGACAACGATGAGGTAATGTCGGACTTCTTTGAGCTGCTGTCGCTCCTGACCCGTCTCGCCAGCATCCGGACGATAGTCTGGAGGCTCGCGATGGAGGTGAAGAAGACTCAGCGGCGTGTCAACGCGCTGGACAAGATGGTCATTCCGCAGAACAGGGAGACTGCCAAGTATATAGAAGATGTCCTTGAGGAGAGGGAGAGGGACAACGTGTTCGTTCTGAAGTCCTTGAAGGGGAGGCGGGAAAACTCATGATAAAATCGCTTTTTCAGAAGGTTGTGGTCGCCTACAACGGCTCCAAGTCCTCGCTCCACGCCGTCATGTACGCCATACTGATGGCCAAGTGCTACAAGTGCCGTGTCAAGGTGGTGTATGTCGTTGATGTTGCTACGATACGGCAGCTGATGCTGACGAACTTCCTTGTCGAGGATGAAGGAAAGACCTTTACCGGCAGTCTGGAGGCGGACGGGAACAGGAACCTGGACTTTGCCGTCGGCCTTGCCAAATCCAAGGGAGTGAAAATCGAGACCGAGCTGCGCAGAGGCGCG
>CADBRC010000094.1 GCA_902796985.1 uncultured Spirochaetaceae bacterium | reverse complement strand
CAGCTGATAGCGCAGGTCGCCGATTATCATGTTGTGCTGGTCAAACTTGTAGCCGAAGCTTCCTCCGAGGACGATTCCGGGGATGACTCCGTTCTTGATTTTTCCGCTGAGGGTCGAGGAGTTGCCCTTCGTTGTCTCCGAGTCGGATAAAGAAAGGATGGTATCGCCGTCGTTGTCGGTGGTTTTGCATGAATACGAATACTTTTCTGTTTCAGCACCGCGGTTCCAGGAAAGCTTTCCGACGGGGATGGACAGGCTCAGTCCTCCGTAGGGGCCCGCGAACATGCCGTGCCCCAGTTCGAACTCGTAGCCGACGATGATCGGGATGTCGATGGAGCTGTAGTTCATCTTTCCGTCGCCTTCCGCTTCATAATTATATGTATTTGTAGTATAGTATTTATTTGAACCGATGCTGTAGCTGTCAGAGTCTTTATGCTCGCCTTCCCAGCTGTAGGTGTACTTGACCTGGTTGTGCGAGAAGCCGATTTCCGGCTGCAGGTAGAGGCCGGGGATGGAGTCAAAGCTTACCCGTCCGATGAGCGCTCCGCCCGCAAAGATGCTTTCGAAGGGCTTGACGCTGAGCTTGCGGTTGTCATAGATGTCCTCATAGTCCCAGTGGCTGGAATTCCAGTCCCTGCCTTCCGATCTATAATAATCCCGCCAGACATCGACCATGGCATCATGCTTGCTGGTGGCGTAGCTTTCCGCCACGTTGGAGCTTGAGCCCAGTCCGAAGCCGAACTGTCCCCTCGCACCGATGCCGAAGTGAATCTCCTGTGCGGACAAGAGGCCGGCGGCACTGATGGCCAGCAAAGACGCGAACAATTTCTTCATAACTTTTTGCCTCCTATAGACATAACGTTTCTATTTCACTCTAAGGCAACGAAATGCTTTTGTCAAGCCACCGCATCCCCCAAAAAATGCGAAAAACAACATTTTTAAGTAAAAAAAAGCGCGGAAACGCTGCCCTCCCTCCCTTTATCGGTTTTCCCTTCGGCCGTTATAAGGGGGGCAGGCTGTTTTTCTGCATAAAAACCGGAAAAAGTCTTTCTGCCGCCTGTCCGCCGCCGTTCTTTTGCCGCCGTTCTTTTGTCGCCGTTCTTTTGCGGGCCGCGCCCAAAAATCTGCAGGGTCTGCGAATTCGCTACAAACCGGAGGGGGCCTCTCGGTGTACTATATGGACATGCCGCCCGATTATGAGGTAAAAGTTTGTCGGGCGGGACGGAGGAATGTATGTATATGGAAGAAAAAAAAGGGCAGGTCATTGCGTTCGGTTTCAGTACGCACAACCTTACCATGACGGAGGCCGAGCTTGCAATCCTGTGGCCGGGACGGCGCTTTGTCTCCTGCATGAACGTCGTTGAACTGTACAGGCGGCTTCAGCTGGAGCGCGCACTCCCCCTGGGGGAGAACGTACTTCCCCTGGGGGAGAACGTACTTCCCCTGGGGGAGCGCTCTCTTTCTGCGAAGGCTCGCACCCTCTCCGGGGTGAAGCGCACGGGGCCTGCGGGAGCGCGGGCTGTCTCCGGGGCACGGGCCGGTTCCGGGGTGAAGCGGGCTGCTTCTAAGGGGGAGGCCGGTTTCAAGAGGGGGACCGGGGGAATTTCGCTTCTGGTCAACCTGAGCCGGGAGTTCCATGAACTGGACGGAGCCATCAGGCTTGCGGACTGGCGCGGCATTCCGGTCATCGGGGCGGTCGCGACGGATTTTGTCAACGCCTACAGCCTGCGCCTGTGCATGGACAGGGAGCTTCCCGCCATAATCGGCGAGATTGCGGGCAGGGATGAGCTTGGCGAGGCGAGGGACGCGATACGGGCCGGCAGGAGGTTTGTGCCGCGCTCGCTCCTGCGCGGGGAGGGCTACCGCTTTGTGGATCTGCCCGTGTGCCTGTCGCTTCTGAGCGACAACGAGGCCCTGTGCGTGAGCGGCCGGGTCGGCGGACTTTCCGTCAAGGAGATTGCGGCCTGCCTCGGGACCAGCGATTCTTCCGTCCGCACCTACGTCAGCCGGGCCTTCGGCAAGCTGGGGGTGTCCACGACGGAGGAACTCGCCTGGCTCATCGCGGGGCATCCGCTGGGCTGCTACCACGGCGAGCGCAGCACGGTGCCGCTCAGGCTCTTTCCCGCACGGATGCTGCACCCGGCAACAAAAAAGCCGGAGCAAGCTGGTGCTTGATCCGGCGCCCGATGGGTAAGATTGTGCTTGCGGTTGCGATCCAAACTGAGAAGGAGTGGAAAACTTAGTTTCTCGCGCTTCCTCAAAGGATTCCGTGGAACCGCCCCTTCCCCCTGACGGGGAGGGAACGGCGTTCCCGGATTCCATACCGTATTATCCGTCGGGTTCATCCCCTCAATTTGTCGATTATATAGCCGGAAAATGGCTTTGTCTAGCTTAAAAGTCCCGAATTCCATGAAAAATTTGCCCAACGTTCGTTAGTTCGTACGCTATCCGCAGACTGCGGGCGGTTGCTGCTCTGCCCGCTTCGCCGCCCGGGGCAGCCGGAGCCGCTTACTTTTGCACCGGCTCATCGGCGCACGCGGGCCTCATCACATGGCGGCCCGGCTCAGCCTGCCAGATAATCCGAGACGGCTTCGACTGCCTTGCCGTATTCGGCCAGCAGGGCAGAGACGTTCTCGCGGACATACGAAAGGTCGCCGTCGCGGGCGGCATGCTCCGCCTTTTCCGCCCAGTCACCCAGAATCATCGCGCCTACCATCCGGGAGCTTGACTTGAGCGAGTGGGTCGCAATGCGGTGGGCGTTCAGGTCGCCGTCTTTCGCGCTTTTCTGTATCGTGTATCCGTTTTCCATGTATGCATCTGCCCAGTTTTTGAGCAGCTGCCGGTACATCTCTTGGTCTCCGCCGGAGAAGGTCAGTCCCCGGGCGGTGTCGAGCGGCCCTGCTGGCGGTGCATCGGTGCCGGACGCGCCGGAATCAGATGCGGGGGCGGTTCCTGCGGAGCTGCCGGTTCCGTCGGTTCCGGCGGCCCCTTCTCCGGTCATCGCCTGTATCTTTGCGAACAGGCCGCGCTTCTTTGCTCCGCTTCCGTCTGAGGAGGGGCTGCCTGAAGAGCTGCCTTCTGCTGCAGCAGGGGCGGCTTCCTGCACGGCCTCCGGTTCGTTCCGCGTGATTTTCTCTGCGGGCAGGAGGGCAAGGAGGAGCTTTTCTACGTCTTCGGGCAGGACGGGCTTGGGCAGGTAGTCGGCAAAGCCCTCTCCCTTGTAGTAGGCGCGGGTGGCCTCACGGGGAGAAAGGGACGGATCGCATCCTTCTGCCCGCATGTCGTTTCCGGTCAGGGCGACGAAGGGGGTGTCCCGGTTCAGGTTGCCTTCGAGCGTCCGGGACATACGGAAAGCCTCCAGGCCGTCGGGCGGAGGCATGACGTGATCGAGGAGTACAAGGTCAAACTGTTCTTTGCAAAGGAGGTCGAGCATCTCCTGCCCGCCCGTGGCAGTCACAAGCTCTGCCTCGGTGGGGCTCAGGAGCCGCTCCAGGACCATCAGGTTTATCTCCTGATCGTCCACTGCCAGGATTCTGGCACGGGCTGCGGTAAAATTCATGCGTGCGGCCCGGGGCTACTTCTTTACGAATGTTGCTGAGGGCGGGTTCAGGAAGTTCATCACCTTCTGTATGATGACCATCGGCGGGGTCGTCTTGAGGACGTAACCGACGGGTTTCTCGATGAGGATTTCCTTGACAATGTCCTTGCTGTCGTTTCCGGTCAGGAAGATGACGGGGATGGTTGCAGTCTTGGGCTCCATCTTGAGCGAGCGGTAGACTTCCAGTCCGGACATCAGCGGCATTTCGTAGTCCAGCAGCATCAGGTCAATGTGGTTCTGCTTGGCTGCGCTTATCGCATCGGTTCCGATTCCTTCCGCAATGACGTTGAAGAACTTGATGAACCATGACTTGAGCGCGCCCAGGTACACCGGGTCGTCGTCCACGATGAGGAGCGTCTTCTTCTTGGGATCCAGCGCGTAGGTCTTTTCCGTCGGAGTGATGACGTAATTGAGGCTGTTGGTGCGGATCATGCCGATGACCTTTTCGCTGGTCACGGGGCGCTCGACCACACCGGTAATCAGGGCTTCCTCAATGTATTCCTTCGCATGGGAAATCTCGGAGGGCTGTCCTATCAGGTAGAACTTCTTGCGCTCGTCACCCATCAGGCTCTTGAGCGTGGGGAATATGTCTCTGAAGGTGCTCTCTATGTCTTCAAGGAACACGAGTATTATATCAGGGGATGCATAGTCCTCGCGAGACTGCATGTCGCGTATGATGCTGCCGTTGGCGGTGCAGAAAGTCACTTCGTAGCCTTCTTTTTTGAGGGCGGAGATGAGGGTCTGCACGAGGAAGTTTGCGGAGTCACCGGCAACGAACAGAATTTTTTCGTCCATACTGATAATTATACTAGAGGTCAACCGATAATGCAAGGGGAAAATAATGGATAGTTAGGGGGGGGGTAACCTCTGTTTCTTTACCGGATGCGGCCGGAAAAAAGCCCGCCCGCCGCAGGATAAAATGCGGTTCGGCCGCGGGAAAAATCGGCCCGGTGCGGGCAGGCGCCGCGGGCAATCCGCGGGAAAACTGCGGCCCATTTGCCGGACAAACTGGCCGCCCGCCGGACACATCAGCCCACCACGGGCAATCTGCAGGAAATCCGCCGGCAAAAAAAGGCGGACAAACGCCCGCCTTCATGAAGTAGTGTTTTCAGTTTCTGACCATTGCTGGCAATGTCCGAAGGCTGCCCGGAAACGCCCGTCTCCGGGGCCCGCCTGATCTATACCGAACCTGCGTCCGCTTACTCCGTAAAGGACTTTACT
>CADBRC010000093.1 GCA_902796985.1 uncultured Spirochaetaceae bacterium | reverse complement strand
GAACGAGGTATGTCCCTCGTCGTCCGCCCCTTTATAGAGGGTACGGACGGACATGCCCCGCTCACCGGTCCGTATCATCTCCCCGTCCAGATGGGTACGGAAGGACGAACCATAGGAGGAGAAGTACAGGGCCTCCAGCAGGTTGCTCTTGCCCTGCCCGTTCTCGCCGGTGAAGAAGACCTCGCGGGCAAGCAGGTCAATCGTGGAGTTGTCCAGGTTCCTGAAATTCACGGTGGAAAGCGAACAAAACGGCATGGTCTCCTCCTGTTAAAAAAGCTCGCCCTGAACCGGGCCATTTCTGGCTGCCGGGCCATTGCTAACTGCCGAACTGACATCACCTTTCCCGCGGCTTATCCCCGAACCGCGGAGACTGCTGAAGCCGCCCGAGACGGGCAGCACCTCAATCTTCTGGTCGAACTCCTTTATGACGGCATCGACGTGGGTGATTATGCCGAGCATCTTGCCGGACCGCTGCAGCTGCTTGAGCGCGTCTACCGCCTGGGTCAGGGGCCTGCCGCTCAGGGTGCCGAAGCCTTCGTCCAAAAAGAGGGAGTCCACGCTGACGCTCCGGCTGGCCATCTCCGCAATGCCGAGCGCAAGGGACAGGCTGATGATGAACTTCTCGCCCCCGCTCATGTTGGAAACCGGGCGGTCATCATTGTCACCCGTAAAGTTCACGTCCTGCACCATGAACCCCACGCTGCCGGGAACCTGCACCAGCTGGTAGCGTCCGGTTATGTCGAAGAGGTAGCGGTTAGCTTTGACGAGCAGGTTCTGAAAGGCGAGGGACTGGACGAATACCTCAAGGTCGCTGCCGTCTCCCTTGCCGACCATCTCCTTCATCACCCGCCAGTTCTCGTACTCCACGCGGGCCGCTTCGTAGGCTTCCCGCCCCTTCTCCGCATCCGCCTTGTTCTTCTCGTTGTCCTCCAGAATCTGCTTGTCCTGGCCTATCTTCTCACGGCCCGTCGAAGCAACCGCTTCAAGCTCCTTCTTCCGCTCATCCAGCTCCTCAAGGCTCCGGTCGGTCTTGTTCTGGGCAAGGCAGTCCTTCAGGGCTTTCTCTGCGGATTCCAGATTGGCCGCCGTCCTGGCGTCCTGTTCCTTGAGCTCCTCGGCCTTGCTGCGGAGGGAGTCATAGCGCAGCTCGTCCTGTATGAAGCTGAGGTACTCCTCCTCGCCCGCAATGCCCGCGCGTTCCAGGGCCTCCCGGAAGCGGGCGGAAGCCTGCTCCTCCTGTCCGGCAGCCTCGGCAAGCCGCCTGTCCAGCTGTGCGGCCTGCCCCTCAAAGGTAGCCTTCTTCTGCCGCAAGCCGCTGCATGTCTTGTCGGCGGCATCCTTCTCCTTGCGGAGCCTGTCAGATTCCTTGACAAGGGCGGACTCTTCCTCGTCCACGTCCTTGTTTCCGAAAAGCTTGAGCCGCTCGCCGTCCAGAACGGCACGCTCCTGCACCACGCGGAGGTGTGCCTGCCGGGCTTCCTCATATTCGGCTTTCCGGGCATCCACGTCTATGGAATCCAGACTGCTCTGCCTGCCCTGGATGTCCTTTTCCAGCTGGATTTTACGGAGCCTCCTGGAATCAAAGTCCGACTTCCTGCCCTCAAGGACGGACAGAACGGAGGAGAATGCAGCCTTGAACGCGGACTTGTCCTTCGCGGCCTCCAGTCCGGAAGATTCCACAGAACAGCCCTGTATAATCGAAAGAAATTTTGCAAAATCCGCCGCCTGTTCCGCTTTCAGGCCCGCGATGTCCTTCTCATACTGGCCGATTCTCTGATCCTGCAGGAGGATTCCTTTCTCGTCCTCCTGTACGGCCTCCCGTCCCCTGTCAACGGCATGGCTCAGGGACAGGATGTCCGCCCCGAGAGTCTGCTCTTCCCGGCTCAGGCCACCCCCGGCTGCCTCCTGTCCGTCCGCCGCAAGGGAATGTTCCCGGGAACCGCAGACCGGACAGGGCTTGCCCGCCTGAAGCCCCTCCCTGAGTATGCGGGCGACGGATTCGTACTTACTGGAGATGAGGGACTTGAGCTGACCGTCCGCTTCCCGGAGCCGCCCCTCGTCTTCATCTTTCTTTGCAAGCAGCTTTTCCTTCTCTGCTCTGGCAAGATTCAGGCTGCCTTCCTGCATCTCTATCTTGCCGAACCTGCCCGTGCATCCGTCCCCGAGGGCTGACAGGGTAGTTATAATAGAAGAAAGTTCCTCGTCAGCGGCATGCTCCGCAAGGTAGGCATCCGCCCCGGCCAGCTGCGTCCTCAAATCCGAAAGCTCTTTCTGCAAGGCAGCCTGACCGGATACGGCCGTATCCAGCCGCTTTCTGCCCTCCTCCTCCTGAGCCTGCGCCGCCTTCTCTTTCTGGGCCGCCAGCCGGAGCAGGCCGTCCTTCTCACGGACAAGCTTCCACAAGGGGCGGGCATCTTCCACGGCTGCCTCAATCCGGGCACAGCTGGCACCGGCTTCCTCAGCCCGGGCTACGGACGCGGCAAGCTCCTGCTCCAGACTGCCGAGCGCGCTTCTGGCCTGCTCCAGGGCACGCGTATCCTGCCTCCGCCCCTCGCGGATCTGGAACAGCCCCTGATATTCTGCCTTGCAGGAGCGGGCTTTCTCAATCCGCCCCAAGGTCTGCTCGCCGTCGCCGAACGCCTTCCGGTCAGCCTCATACGAGAGCCGTTCCCGTTTTGCCAGCTCCAGCTTCGCCGTGCATTCGCTGCGCTGACGCAGCCACATGAGGGCGGAGCTGACCTCCTGCATGGCCTCATCGTTCCGGGCAAGCCTTTCTTCCAGCAGAGCCATCTCTTTTTTCAGCGCCTCAATCCGCTCCCCGTCCAGAAGCTTCCGGGCCTGCGTCTGGTAGAGTGCCTCGGCGAGCTTCATGGCCTTCAACTTCTCGCTTGCCCGCTCCCCGACACGGGCGCCGATCAGCTTGAACCGCTCCGTCCCCGTAATCTTCGCGAGGATTGCAGCGCGTTCCCGGTCATCACCGAGCAGGAATTTGTCGAACTCCCCCTGGGCAAGCATGATGGAGGCACAGAACTGCCGGTAGCTGAGCTGTATGATCCGCTCGGTTTTCTCGGCCAATACGCTGGCCCTGCACGGCGGGCAAATGATCTCCCCGCTTGCCGCATCTGTAATCTGGCATTCCACCGGCTGCAGCTTACCGTCGGCTTTGTCCCGCGCCCTCCTCTGGCGGAACTCGGAGATGAAGGTCCCGGCCCTGCAGCGGTAGGTGACCCGCGCCATGCAGGAAGCCGTCCTCCGGGTCATAATCTCGTTGCTGCCGGCAAGCGACTCCTGCCGGGGGGTGCAGCCGTAGAGGGCAAGGGTTATCGCGTCAAGGATCGTGGTCTTGCCCGCCCCCGTCGGCCCGGATATGACGAAGAGGTCGTGGTTCCGCTTGTAGTCGGGGTGCTCTAGGTCTATGTTCCAGTAGCCTTTGAGGGAATTCAGGTTCTCCAGCTCTATCTTCAGTATCCTCATTTCGCCTCCCCCTCGGATTCGACCTCGCCCGCGACCTGCAGGAAAAGCGGCAGGTACCTGGCAAGCCACTCCTTTCTGGCCGCCCCGTCCTCCGGCGGAGGACAGCGGGGATTGTCCAGAATCAGGCTGGAGAAGATGTCCTCGTCGCTCAGGCTCCTGAGCTCTTTGTCGTCCAGCGACCCCTCACGGCGTATCGCAGCCCGGACATCCTTCCGCTTCCAGCTGACCACGCGGATATGCGGGGGCAACCGGGCCACGGCATCCTCAAGGGCGTCAAGCCCCGGGTCCCCGGCCCTGCGCTCGTAGCACAGCTCCAGGTAGCATTTCAACTCGCCAGACCCGCTGCCCGCGGCAATCAGGCTCTCGATTTCTTCCTTTATATGGGCTATTCCGCCCTCCAGCCGCCGGTATCTGGCGAACGCGGGAACCTCGACCTTGCAGACCTCGGTCTTACCCGCTTCGCAGTCCACGCAGAGGATATGCCGGGGAAAGGCCGCCTCATCAAATCCCATGACAAAGGGAGAGCCGGAGTAGCGGATTTTCGGGTTCCCGGCGACCATCGTGCTGTAATGGATGTGCCCCAGGGCCACGTAGTCGAATTCCGGTGGAAAAACGGCGGGGCTGACCAGGCCCAGGTTGCCCAGTATATCCACGGCCCTCGTACCGTCATCAAAGCCGCCGGTGTCCCTGCAGTCCGCAAAACGCCCCTCAAGGCCCGCCGCGTAGAGGTGGCCGGTCGCTATGACGGGAATCTCCCGCCCCGCCCGCATCCGGTCGGCCGCCTCCCAGAGCCTCCGGTAGAGGGCTCCGTAGGCCGCATCGCACACGGCCCCGTCCGCAGCCTCCCCGGGAAGGCAGTCCCGCAGCTCCAGCTCACGGGCGTAAGGCACTGCGGCGGCTATGCCGATTGCCTCCCCTCCCCTCCCCTTCAGCTCAAAGAGCATATCCTCTGGCTTCAGATCGGAAAGGGAGCCGACCACATGGATGTCAAGCGCCTCAAAAAGCTTCTTTTCGGTGTCCAGCAGGCTGCCCGAGTCGTGGTTGCCCCCAACGACGATGACGTTCCGGCAGCAGGTCCCGATGAGGGAGGCGAGGAAGGCGCAGTACTGCTTTTTGGCCTCGTTCGGAGGGTTCGCCACGTCGTAGACGTCCCCCGCTATGACCAGGCAGTCCGCCTCCCGCCTGACAATCTCCTCCTTGAGCCAGGACAGGAAGGACGCCGTCTCCCCTGCCCTGTCAGTATCGTGCATCCTGTTGCCCAGGTGCCAGTCCGCCGTGTGGATGAATCGCATGGGGAACAGTATATATTTTTGCCGCGATGTATTGAAGTATCTTTCCAAATTTTGTATACTGACCCAAAATGAAAACCTGCTCAAGAAAATTATTGATAATCGTTTCCTTGGCATTCATCTCCGCCTTTGCCCATGCAGGGGACTGGGAAATCTCGGTAAGCTACGAGAACACTTTCAAAAACTCTGACATCCTCAAAGTCTCCGACGACGACATTACCTATCTGGGCATGGAGGAATTCGCACGGGATACCAAAACCCCGCTCGGCGGCAAGGCGACCATAGTGAGCTTCCTCGGCTCCCCGCTGGGATTCCTCGACTTCGGCTTCGGAGTGGACGGAAGCATGAGCAAGTTCACCACATACACGTTTTCAAACTTCGACACGACGGGGGCCCCGGACATCCCCGACCTCGACATAGATTTGACAAAGGGAATCGAATACAACATCGGCGCCGGACCGGTGCTCAGGCTGAATCTGGGCAGGCGGCACTCGTTCAGCTTCTTCCCGTCAGCCATGTTCACCCTGCGGCGCTCGGAGTTCATCAAGCCGGCACAGTGGGGAGTCGCCAAGGATGACGTGACGGTCTCCTTTGAGGAACGCAACATCGGCTACAACTTCAACCTGGGTTACCGCTGCTGGGTCATCGCGAAGCCGACCTACCTGGTGGGCCTGAACCTCGGGGTGGACTTCCAGAGCGTCAAGTACAGCCACTCGCACATGAACTTCGGCGGTACGCGGTTCAACTACGAGGTGGACAACCAGGCGACGGCGAAAGTCTACGTGGGATTCTCCATAAACCTGGGGACACGGGGCGTAGACAGGCTGGTGGAACAGCGCAAGGCGGATGAGTCAGGCTATCAGGAAAAGCCCGTAAACTCATCAAAGAAGAAAAAATAGATTCTGCATTCACTTCATAATATCCATAAAATAAGGTAGATTAGCATGAGAAATCAGTTTGAGATAGGACAGATGGTGGAAACCACGGTAGTCGCCGTCTCGTCAGACACGGTATTCATAGACCTCGGCCTCAAGAGCGAGGGATTCGTAGACAAGTCCGAATTCACGGACGATGCGGGTAATGTTTCCATAAAGGAAGGAGACCGCATCAAGGTTTACTTTGCTTCGGCCACGAGGGACGAGCTGCACTTCACGACCAAGCTCGCCGGGCAGAACGCAGGCAAGGACATGCTGGAAAGCGCATTCCAGAACGGAGTTCCCGTCGAAGGCCACGTCACGCAGGAAATCAAGGGCGGATTCGAGGTCATGGTAGGCAGCACGAGGGCATTCTGCCCCTACAGCCAGATGGGCTACCGCGAGCGCAAGGAACCCGCCGAATACGTCGGCAAGCACCTGACCTTCAAGATTCAGGAGTACAAGAACGAGGGAAAGAACATCGTCCTTTCCAACCGGGCAATCCTCGCTGCGGAGGCAGAAGAGAAAAAAGCTGCCCTCGCCCAGAAGCTCCAGCTCGGATCCGTTGTCAAAGGCACGGTTTCAAGGATCGAAAGTTACGGTGCGTTCGTCAACATAGAGGGCTTCGAGGCCCTGCTCCCTGTCTCCGAGATAAGCCATGTCCGCGTGAACGACGTGCATGACGTGCTCAAAATCGGTCAGGAAGTCGAGGCAAAGATTATCAGGGCTGACTGGGCGAAGGAGAAAGTCTCCCTCAGCACCAAGGTTCTTGAGGCCGACCCCTGGGACGGCATCAAGGCGAAGTTCCCTGTCGGCACGAAAATCGAAGGAAAAATCAGCCGCGTGGCGGACTTCGGCCTGTTCATAAACCTCGCCCCCGCCGTTGACGGCCTTGTCCACATCTCCCAGCTCCCCGTAGAGCGCAATACCAACCTGAAGAAGGTCTACAAGAGCGGTGATGACATAACCGTCACCGTGGACAGGGTGGATGAGGACGAGAAGAGGATTTCCCTCTCTCCGATTGTTTCCAACGAGGAGCAGGACAACGCCGCCGAGTACCAGAAGGCCCATGCTTCCGATGACGACGGAGAGACCTACAATCCCTTCGCCGCCCTGCTGAAAAAATAATGTCCAAGCGAAGCTCCCCCTACGAGAGGGAGCTTGACCAGATACTCGCCTCCCTGCCCGGACAGGCGGCGGACGCTGGCCTCCGGCCGGCGGAGCTTGTCCGCCCGTCCGCCGGTGTTCTTCCGCTGCCGGAGGGAGGAGCCCCGGAGGGAAAACCCAGCCTCCTCCTGCACGCCTGCTGCGCCCCCTGCTCATCATACGTCATCGAATATCTGGCTCCCTATTTTGCCATCACGCTCTTCTATTATAATCCCAACATCCACCCCAAGGCCGAATACGACAGGCGGCTTCAGGAACTGAGGGACTTTCTGCCCTGCTTCCCTGCAGCCCGGGGCATCAGACTCGTGGAGGCCGGCTACGACCCGGAGGACTTCTTTACTGCGGCGGGAGTCAGGGAAGAGCCGGACCTGCGGAACGAGGCGGAGAAGGGAGAACGCTGCCGCCGCTGCTACGAGCTTCGCATGCGGGCGGCCTGGCAGTATGCCACAGACCATGCCTTTGACTGGTTCACGACGACTCTTTCCATAAGCCCCTTCAAGGACGCTGACAAGATAAACGCGATAGGCAAACAGCTTGAGCAGGCGGGGAAAGCCGCATCAGAGGCTGCGATCCCGGCGGGAGACCGGCACGTCCGCTTCCTGCCCTCGGACTTCAAGAAGAAGGGCGGCTTCAAGCGCAGCCTGGAGCTTTCCGCCGAATACGGCCTCTACCGGCAGGACTACTGCGGCTGCGTCTTCTCCAGGGAGAACCGCCTGCCCCTCCCCCTTCACGGGCAGCAGCAGTCTGTGTTATAATGGGAACGAGGTAGTTATGGCTAAATACATCATGGCGCTGGATGAAGGAACGACCAGCGCGCGGTGCATTCTGTTTGATCAGAAAGGGACGGTGAAAGCCCTCGCACAAAAGGAGTTCACCCAGTTTTTCCCGAAGCCCGGCTGGGTGGAGCATGACGCGAACGAAATCTGGCAGATCCAGCTGCTGGTCGCGCGTGAAGCCATGCAGAAAGCCAGGGCCACCGCCCGCGACATTGCGGCCATCGGCATAACCAACCAGCGGGAGACCACCGTCGTCTGGGAAAAAGAGAGCGGACAGCCCGTCTGCAACGCGATAGTCTGGCAGTGCAGGCGGACGGCGGACTATGCCCGCTCACTCAAAGAGAAAGGGCTCGTGGACAGCTACAGGAAAAAGACCGGCCTCGTCATAGACCCCTACTTTTCGGGCACCAAGCTCCGCTGGATACTGGAGAACGTAGACGGCGTGCGGGAGCGGGCAGAAAAAGGCGAGCTGCTCTTCGGTACCATAGAGACCTGGCTTATCTACAAGCTGACCAAGGGCCACGTGCACGTCACCGACTATTCCAACGCATCCCGCACAATGCTGTTCAACATAAACACGCTCGAATGGGACGAAGACATCCTGTCCGAACTGGACATTCCCCGGGCAATGCTGCCCGAGGCCAAGCCCTCTTCCTGCGTCTACGGAGAGGCGGACGCTGAGTTCTTCGGCGCCCCCATCCCCATAGCAGGTGCAGCAGGCGACCAGCAGTGCGCCCTCTTCGGCCAGACCTGCTTCCAGGCAGGAGATGCAAAGAACACCTACGGCACGGGCTGCTTCATGCTGATGAACACGGGCGAGAAGCCGATTTTCTCCAAAAACGGACTGCTGACGACGATAGCATGGGGAATGGACGGCAAGGTCGAGTATGCACTGGAAGGTTCTGTACTTGTCGCAGGGGCCTCGATCCAATGGCTCCGCGATGAGCTCCGCCTGATAGACAGCTCGCCCGACTCTGAATACTTTGCGACGCGGGTAGACGACACAAACGGCTGCTACGTCGTCCCGGCATTCGCCGGCCTCGGTGCGCCCTACTGGGATCCCTACGCGCGGGGGGCGATAGTCGGCCTGACCCGGGGCGTAAACAAGTATCACCTCATCCGGGCAACCGTGGAGTCGCTCGCCTTCCAGACGGCGGATTTGGTCAGCGCAATGGAAAAGGATCTGGGCATCCGCCTGACATCGCTCAAAGTTGACGGCGGAGCATGCAAGAACAACTTCCTCCTGCAGTTCCAGGCAGACATCATGGGAGTACCCGTCCACCGGCCCATCTGCGTAGAGACGACGGCGATGGGGGCAGCATACCTCGCGGGCCTTGCCGTGGGCTACTGGAAAAGCAAGGACGACATTAAGGCCAACTGGGGGCTGGACAGGGAATTCACGAGCTCTATGGAAGAGAAGAAGCGGCAGGAAGAGCTGGACGGCTGGCACCGGGCAGTCAAGTGCGCGATGGGCTGGGAACAGGCAAAGTAGGCGGCAGGATGCAGAATACGACGCTCTGTTATATCGAAAGGGATTCGTCCTACCTGATGCTGCACCGGGTCAAGAAGACCGGGGACATCAACAGGGACAAGTGGATTGGCATAGGCGGCCACTGCGAGGAAGGGGAAAGTCCCGAGGACTGCGTGACACGGGAGGTCCGCGAGGAGACCGGGCTGGAGCTGACGGGAATGCGCTACTGCGGCATCGTCACCTTTGTGTCAGACACCTGCGAGGGCGAGTACATGCACCTCTTCCACTCGGACAGTTTCACGGGCGGGCTGAAAGACTGCGACGAGGGAACGCTTGAGTGGGTTCCCATAGCAAAGCTTAACGAACTGGAGCATTGGAAAGGCGACGAGATTTTTCTGGATTTGCTTGCCCGCTGTGTCCCCTTCTTCTCGCTCAAACTGGTCTACACCGGCAGCGAGCTGAAAGAGGCAGTGCTGGACGGACGGAAACTTCAACTGGCTCACAACTCTAAAAATGCCGAGGAGTCTTTACTTTAAGCGATTTCAGAAAATCCTTGTGCTCCGGAGACAGCCTGAAACTTTCGCACGCTTTTTGAATAGCCTTGTTGTGAGTCCAGGGATCAAGCCTGTTGTTCTGGATAAATGGCAGCGCTGAATCCCACTGCTTGACAAGAGCCTCCGCAAAAAGCCAGGCGGTCATCATGTTTACATAATACTCTCCGCTCCGGATCCGGGCCGGAAGCTCAAGATATTCCGGCCTGAAATCTTCATCAAGGAAATACTTCATCAAAAGAAGCATGCCGACACGCTTGGTATACGGAGCATCGGCACAAATCCACTGCTCAAGTTCCGGCAGAATCTTCTGCTTATTCTTTTTGAGTGCAGGAGGATTGAGGCCGTCGCTCACCGCCCAGCTGTTTATATACGGCAGGAAGCGTTCGAGTTCGGAAAGGCATTCATCATACTGTTTGATTTTGTTTATGAGCGCAATGTGAAGGCAGTTTTCTTCGTGGTATTCATGAGGCAGCGCCTGAAAGAACGCCTGAAGCTCGGCAGGCGGCAGCTCATGCATCCGGCGGACTATTTTTTTGTAACATGGCGAACGCACACCGATAAACATTTCGCGCGGCAGGGTTGGCACAAGCTTTGCGGAAAAGGCAGCGTATTTTTCATCCTGATATTCAAACAGAATTTTTTGAATCTGTGTCATAAGCTCCTCCGTAAAACAGCATACCTAAAATAGGTATCCACTCCGGAACGGCAATGCCGTTGATGTACTGGGACTGGGTACCATGTACATCGGGGTCTCCGGCTGCGCGACCGGCGACAGACCGGGGGAATCGAGCATCCCGGGATTCAGGCTCAGCTTCACGCCCAGCCCGAAGGTACAGGAGGCCGTAGACAGCCTGAAGGTTACCGGCAAAAACGCAGGCATCTGATTCCCTGTCACCGCCACGAGCAAGATGGTTCAGGTATGCTGACGGCTGTTCCGCAGGAGATCATGGGAACATGGGTTCCTGCGGGCGGTGTCTAT
>CADBRC010000092.1 GCA_902796985.1 uncultured Spirochaetaceae bacterium | reverse complement strand
TGGACCAGAAGATAAGCGTCTGGTTCGGCGCGAAGGACACGATCAGCAAGACCTACGACGGCCGCTTCAAGGAAATCATGCAGCAGGTCTTCGACAAGGAATTCAAGGCCAGGTTCGACGCAGCGGGCCTTGAGTACTTCTACACGCTGATCGACGACGCGGTTGCCCGCGTGATGAAGACGGACGGCGGCTTCCTCTGGGCCTGCAAGAACTACGACGGCGACGTGATGAGCGACATGATCGCCTCCGCCTGCGGCAGCCTCGCGATGATGACGAGCGTCCTCGTGAGCCCGAGCGGGCAGTTCGAGTACGAGGCGAGCCACGGCACCGTGCAGAAGCACTACTACCGCTACCTCAAGGGCGAGAAGACGAGCACCAACCCGGTCGCCCTGATCTTCGCCTGGACAGGCGCGCTCGCCAAGCGGGCGGAGCTGGACGGCACCCCCGAGCTCGCGGACTTCGCCCATAAGCTGGAGAAGGCGACGCTTGGCACGATCGAGGACGGCATCATGACGGGCGACCTGGCCCGCCTTGCCGAACCTGCAGCCAAGAAGATCGTCAACAGCTGGGAGTTCATCGACGAGATAGCCGCCAGGCTGTAGCCGGGCTATGGGCTGCCTGTCGAAGGCGGCCCGCCCCTGCCCCACCCGCCCGCCTGCAGCCGGGCGGTTTCTGCATATTCCTTTTTGTTCTTTATGCAGAAAACCTTGCTTTTCTGCATAAAAGCTGCTATCCTTTATGCAGAAAAGGGGAATCATGCACAGATTCGATTATTCGTTCCTGGACAACGGGCTCCTTCCGGCGAGCTTGGTGAATGTCACGGCCTCCATCGCAACCCTCAGGACGATGGAGGAATTCCGCAAGGACGCAAACCTTGCCATTTTCACGGAACTGGAGTCAATCGCAAAAGTCCAGTCGGTAAAAAGCTCCAACGCCATCGAGGGAATCGTCACCAGTGATGAGCGGATCGCCCAGATCGTGAACCAAAACAGCGCGCCGCTCAACCACAGCGAGGCGGAAATCGCAGGCTACCGCGATGCCCTCAACCTTATCCACCATGGATACGCAACGATTCCCTTTTCACAAGACTCAATCCTTTCACTCCACCGGACGCTGCTTTCTGTCACCGGATATGAGTTCGGCGGGAAGTATAAAAGCGATGACAACGTGATTCTGGAAATCGATCCGGAGGGAAACAGGAGAGTCCGTTTCGCGCCGGTTCCTGCCGCCGAAACAGCAGCGGCGATGGAGCAGCTTTTCTTCGCCTACATGGACGCAAACGCAAATGCGAACATAAACCAGCTGCTTCTGATTCCATGCGTAATCCTTGACTTTCTGTGCATCCATCCGTTCAGGGACGGCAACGGACGGATGTCCCGGCTCGTCTCCCTGCTGCTGCTCTATAAAAACGGCTACGATGTCGGACGCTACATTTCCTTCGAGGAGCAGATAAACGGCAACAAGGCCTGGTATTATGACGCGCTCAAACAGTCCTCGGAGAACTGGCACGAAAGCAGGAACGATTACGTCCCGTTCATCAAGAATTTCCTGACCATGCTCTACAAATGCTACTGCGAGCTGGACAAACGTTTTGCCGTGGTGAACTCAAACAAGGTGTCCAAATCCGAGCGGGTCGAGGCGACCGTCCTGAACAGCCTTGTCCCGATTTCCAAGGCGGAGATATGCCGCATCCTTCCAGACGTGAGCCCCACGACGGTCGAGCTGGTGCTTGGCAGAATGGTAAAAAGCGGCTTGATCACCACGGTCGGTGTCGGTCGCGGGACAAAGTACGTGCGGAAATAAGCGGCCCGCCCGTGGACGGCGTGCTGCCCGCGGGCGGACTTCAGGACAGGGGGCCCTGCCGAACGGCTGCACGGTCGTACGGGCGCCCCGCCTGTAGAAAACGGACGACCTGTCTTACAAGTCCACGTGCTGCCTGCTCGCAAGGCTCTCTTTCTTCAGCTCCGAGTCCAGGTAGTCGTAGCTTTTGGGGACGATTTTTATCAGGTGCATCGGCTGGGGAAGCTTTTTCATCGCCTCCAGCGGAATCTTCTTGTACTCCAGAAGCTTCAGGTATTCGCCGCTGAACGGCTCCACGATTTCCGCGTTTCCCGTCACCTGAAGCCCCTTCAGCTTTCCAAAACCGCCGTACGGTTCGTAAATCGCAAATGCGACATGCTTGTTCTCTTTGAGCGCCTTGAACTTAAGCCCGCCCTCGGAAAAGAGGTAGAAGAAGCCGCCGATATAGTTGTATTCGATCGGCGTGCAGCGGACGAATCCGTCACAGGCCGTCGCGAGCGCGCAGGTGTTGTGCGCCGTTATAAACTGCTCGATTTTGTTTTTCAGCAGCAGCTCGTTCATGTGAACCGAGTCCCTGTCCTTCTGTATCCAATATGTCGCCGCTTCGTCGTAATCCATACTTTTCTCCTCATCTTCCAAGCCGCCGCTATTTCTTGTATACCACCGCGAAGCTTTTCCCCTTCACGATGTCCTTCACCTGGATGTCGTCAAACCCCGCAAGCCTCCCGGCTTCCAGCAGCTGCTCAGGCGCGAATTTCTTGAACCCCGCCCTTGTATAGGCCAGCCGGTCAAGGAATTCCTTCGCGTACAGGACGTTGAAAAACAACCCGCCGCTCTTGAGCACCCTGCGGATTTCCGACAGGCCTTTCACCGTATCTTTCCAGAAATAGACCGTATTGATTGAGGTGACGGCCGCGAAGAAATCGTCCTCGAAGGGCAGGTCGCAGCAGTCGCCTGTCTGCAGGTGCAGCTTTCCCTGCCTGAATGCCGCCGCATTCCGCTTGGTCGCCTGCCTGACCATATCCTCGGAAATGTCGATTCCGTACAGGTCGCACTTTGACTTCCGGTACAAACCCCTGAGCAAATGGCCGTTCCCGAACCCAATGTCCAGCAGCTTGTCCTCGGGCAGGACACTGGCCATGGCGACCGTGTTCCGGTACATCACCCTGTTGGTCACGTTCATGAAAAAACAGCAGATGCTGCCGACCAAGCCACGCGGATTTCCCAACTGACTTCCAATGTATTCCGTTATCGTTCCCATAAAACTCCCTCCGTCGTGTACCTCAGTATTCAGCCGCTAGGCGTACTGCCGTGAAATGCGCTCTTCGGGATCCGTGCTGAACAGATAGAGCACGAACGCAAACAGCCATTCGAGCGGCTTCATCAGGATATAGACCATGTCGGCACGGAGCGGCGTCGTGATGAGCCGTGAAAGCGGGTAGCCGTGCGTGTCGTAGAAGCGGCGGATTTTTCCGTGCAGGTGCGAGGCCTTTTCCGCAAGCAGTTCCTCGAACGCGTTCGCCACCATGAGCTGCCGGTTCACGACGATGCTCACCCCCCTGCGGTTTCCCATACGGAGCGGCCTCACGAGCTTTCTGTGTCCGCCCGCGGCAACCGTGCAAAGATAATGCCCGTCATAGTCAAGCGGCGGCGGCGGAATCTGGGTGGAAAAGGTCCAGTCCGCCGTCATCGCAAACATCTTTACGCAGCCGTC
>CADBRC010000091.1 GCA_902796985.1 uncultured Spirochaetaceae bacterium | reverse complement strand
TGCAGAACGGCAAGGGGCGCAGCGACGCGGTGGTCTGGGAGAAGGACATCATCTACGTCTTCGAGTGCAAGATGGACGGCAGCGCGAAGGAGGCCCTCGAACAGATTGACAGCAGGGACTATCTGATAGCCTACCAGAACGACGGGCGGAAAATCGTCAAGCTGGGCGTGAACTACTCCAGCGCGGACCGCCAGCTGACAGAGTGGATTGTGGGGTAAAACATCTGATATACACCATGTAAAGCGCCCGTTGTTGGAAAAAACGGGTAAAATTCGCAAAAACTCTTCAGCAGGGTAGGTGACAGGAGCAGATAACCGGTTTATAATGGAGCCCAACAGCGCGGGCATCTATGACATGTCGGGCAACGTGTTTGAGTGGTGCTGGGACGCCTCCTCGTCCTACCGCGTGAGACGTGGCGGCTCGTGGTACTACGATGCCTCCTACTGCCTGGTTTCCAACCGGATCGACTACAACCCGGGCTACCGGAGCGGCATCTACGGCTTCCGCGTTGTCCGCTCCGCCGACTGACCGGGCTGCGGTTTCTTGCATTATGCCTCATACGTCTGCTATTTCCCGCAGCTCATAGCGGGGCCCATCGTGACTCATGACGAGCTGATTCCGCAGTTCATGGACGAGGAGAAGAAGAAGCTGGACTGGGAGAACCTTGCGAAAGGCATCTATGTCTTTACCCTCGGGCTTTCCAAGAAGGTGCTGCTTGCGGACGTGTTCGGCAAGGCTGTGGACTGGGGCTATTCCAGCTGGCCGGATTTGTACACTGCGGAAGCCCTCATCGTCATCTTCGCCTACACCTTCCAGATCTACTTCGACTTCAGCGGATATTGCGACATGGCTTCAGGAATCGCGAAGATGATGAACATCGACCTCCCCGTCAATTTCAACTCTCCCTACAAGGCCTTGATAATCACGGAATTCTGGGACCGCTGGCATATCACGCTGACCCGCTTCCTGACCAAATATGTCTACATCCCGCTGGGTGGCAGCAGAAAAGGGCCATTGAGAACAAGCCTGAATATCCTCATCGTGTTCTTCGTCAGCGGCTTCTGGCACGGGGCGGGCGTGAGCTTCATCGTGTGGGGATTGCTCCACGGTATCTTCTCCGTGATGACGCGAAGGCACAAGGCCTTTTTTGATGCCCTGCATCCCGCCCTGAACTTTATCCTTATGTTCGTGTTCCTCAATGTGACCTGGGTGTTCTTCCGCGCGGGCACATGCTCGCAGGCTCTCGGAATCTTCCGTAGCGTGCTGAACCTCCGTTTCCGGGAGTTTCCATTTGAGTTTGTCAATTGCTTCAGGATGCCGGAGATAGACCTTGTCCTAGGCAGCCGTATCGTGGAGGGATTGCATTTCTCGGCCTCCACGCTGCGGAAGCTGAAAGGAGTTCTGTTCTTTATGCTTGCGTTCCTGATTGTCCTTGGGGGCAGGAACACGCAGGAAAAGATGGGTTGCTTCGCGCCCACGAAAGCCAGGCTCTGCAGCACAGCCCTTCTTATGGCGGTGTGCATCTGCAGCTTCTCGGGAATAAGCATCTTCCTGTATTTCAATTTTTAGCAAGAAGCGGTCCGTACATGAAATCCTGCAAGTCTTTTGTCATTGCATTCGTTGCCCTCGTCCTGCTGCTGCTTGCATCCGCAGGGGCTGTCGTTGTAATCGTTGACCCGTATTTCCACTATCACAAACCGTTGGAAGGCTTGTTCTATGAGCTGAACAATGAGAGGAGCCAGAATGACGGCATTACCAAGCATTTCGACTATGATGCCATCATCACGGGAACAAGCATGACGGAGAATTTCAAGACCTCCGAGGCTGACAGGATTTTTGACGCGCGGTTTATAAAAGTACCGTATTCGGGAGCAAGTTTTAAGGAAATAAACGACAACCTGAAGGTCGCGTTCACTTACAACAAGAAACTCCGGATGGTAATCCGCAGTCTGGAGCCCAACTTCATCGCACGCGACAAGAACTGGATGCGGATTGACCAAGGGAACTACCCGACTTATCTCTATGACAAGAATATCCTTAATGATGTCAATTATGTCTTCAACAGGGAAGCATTTTCTGCCTGCGCTTTTATAGTGTACAATTCCATCAGAACAGGAATAAGCGGCTGTACGGATTTTGACAGATATAGCAACTGGATGAAGTGGTACACATTCGGGAAGGAAGCGTTTCTTTCTTATGAGGGAGAGGAACGAGAATGTTTCTCAGAGCCGGAAAAGCAAGTCCCTTTGTCGCAGAAGGATTTGCAGAATACAATAGAAAACATAGCGCAGAATGTGACTGCACTGGCTCAGGAAAACCCGCAGTGTACTTTCTTCTATTTCTTCCCGCCGTACAGCATCGTGTTCTGGGGCGGTTTATAGGAGACAGGGACGCTGGAACAGCAGCTTGAGATTGAGAGGACGACGATAGAACTTATCCTCTCTTGCGGGAACATAAGGCTCTATTCGTTCAACACGGAGTTCGACCTCGTCACGAACTTAGACAATTATAAAGACTTGTCACATTACGGCG
>CADBRC010000090.1 GCA_902796985.1 uncultured Spirochaetaceae bacterium | reverse complement strand
TTTACCAAACCTGCGGTATAGATTCAGCAAATCTGCGGTACAGGTTCACTGAACCTACGGTATAGGTTCGCCGAATCTACGGTATAGGTTCGCCGAATCTACGGTATAGATTCGCCGAATCTACGGTGCAGGTTCAACGAATCTACAGTGCAGGTTCAGTAAATCTGCACTGTAGATTCAGCAGTTTTACACAGTAGGTTCGTCCGTCTTGAATTTTGAAATAGATGATATCAGTGGAGCAGTCAGTTTTGACAGCGGGCATCTATCCGCCCCCCCTACAGAAGGGCGTCCAGCTGGTCCACGAGCGCGGGCAATGTGCCGTAATCTAGCAGTATCCCCCGCTTAAGGAGCCGATCACGGTACATCGAATAGTTCCCGGACCGCCATCTCCTTTGTTCTGGAAACCTCGTCAATGCCCAAGAAGATTTTCCGCTCCATCTTTTGAACGGCATGGAGCATTCCGTCGATTTCAACCTCAAAATCAAAGAACTGCTCTTTACCATCTGGCGAAAAGCCTATACTCCCTCCGGTCCCCAGAACGCTTGCGGTCAAAATTAACCTGCGAGGGCCGCAATTGCACCTAGTGCGATGAGGCCCTCGTGAGCCAGTGCAAAAGTCGGTTACTTTTGCACTGGCTCGGATTGCCTTTCCGTCATCCCGCGGGTATACTGGAGGCAGGAGCAGGATATGGTTCTCTACCACTACTTTGACAGGCGGACGGGGCCGTTCAGGAGCCTGACCGCCATGCCGGAACAGGATGCCCAAAGGCTGCTGGAGCAGATCAAAAAGGAACGCCCGGACTCTTTCTGCGCGGCTCGGGATGAAAGCTACATCCAGAAGCGGAGGAACTGCGAGGCGATCCTCCGGCGGGAGTTCGCGGCAAAGGGCGGCATCATGGAGGTGGAGTCGCCGTTCTATATGGTTGTGGAAGCGTGCCCCTGGCTTATGACCTGGTATGAGCAGCCTGACTTCCTGAAGATTCCAATCGAGGAGTTCGACCTGCGGACGGTCTCGTTTACCTACGGCGACTCGATGCCGACATTCAGTCCGAGGGTGCAGGACGGGAAGGAATACCGGCGAACTGTATATAGCTACGAGGAAATCCTGACGGTAATCGAGAAGTACGGGCTGCCGCAGGACTGGAACGCAGACGGACGCTTCGGACCGGAACGCTACATCGAGGCCCACATTTGGAGCAGGAAGACGGTTGAAAAATGGAATACCTCTTTACCGAACGCGCGCACCTGATGTGCCCGGGTATGCACTTTGGGATTGCGCTTGCCGTCGGGAAGCGCTTTTGATGGAGGGAGTATGTCTGAAAGAACAAATGCACAGCGATATGCACTGACAGCTGCCGTGACGCTGCTCCTGTTTGTTGTACAATTCACCGTCAGCCGTCTGGGCTGGCAGGCGGCCACCCTGCTCCCGGATTTCCCGTATGATACAGACGGCCTCTATTATCGCCTCTCCCTGCACCACGTCTTCCAGATGGCCTTCGCCCTCCTGCTGATGCTTGTCCTGCACCGGGCAATGCGAATGCGGGGTTTCAAGCTCGCACCAAAGTATGACCGCA
Source organism: uncultured Spirochaetaceae bacterium (assembly GCA_902796985.1). Classification (GTDB taxonomy): domain Bacteria; phylum Spirochaetota; class Spirochaetia; order Treponematales; family Treponemataceae; genus Treponema_D. Next base: position 3,283 of record CADBRC010000090.1, on the reverse strand, counting down.
GGGGGATAACGCATGTGCTGGTCTTCTGCGGCGTGCTGACGGCCTATTACGTCGCGGTCTACATCATCGGTTCGTTCCTGCACAGCATTGCCAGCTACAACTATGAGCTGACCGCAGGCAACGTCATCGGGACCTTGGCATTCCAGCTGCTGCTTTCCGGCCCCTCGGAAGAAATCCTGTTCCGCTCCCTGCCGATAGTGGTGTTCCTCTCCGTCCTCAAAGAGGACAGCAGGTCAAACAGGCTGATTGCAATAGTCCTTGCCGCCCTCCTCTTTGCCCTCGGCCACTGCAACGTGTTTACGCGCAGCTTCCCCTGCTTCCAGATGTGCTACGCATTCGTCCTCGGACTTGCATACGGATATACGTTCGTCAAAACAAAGAGCGTCATTTACCCGATGCTGATGCACAGCATGAGCAACGTGATTTCGGTCGGCGGCTGCTACCTGTATATGGTCTACAATAACAAGGGGTGATGATATGATAAGCAATCTGAAATTTGACACGGCGACGAAAGCGGACATCCCGGAACTGATTCGGCTCCGGATTGCCTATATGGTCGATGACTACGGCTCTCTCAGTGAATCTGAGCGCCGATGCATGGAAGAACAGCTGCCGGATTACTTTGCAAGACGGCTGAACAAGGAGCTGGTCGCCTTTGTAGCAAGAGATGAAGGGCGATTGCTGGCAACCGCATACCTCCTCATTGTAGAAAAACCGGCGAATCCAGCTTTGCCCAACGGCCTGGAGGGAGAAGTGCTCAGCGTATTCACCGAGAAAGAATACCGGGGGCAGGGGATCGGCACCCGCCTGCTGCGGAACCTGGTTGACTACGCGAAAGCCAGACAGCTCTGCCGCATTGACCTGAAGGCGACCGAAGAAGGATACGGTCTCTACAAAAAGCTCGGATTCGCAGACAAAGACCACAAATACAAAGATATGCGATTGAAGCTGTCGCAGGAAGACGGTTTGTAAATATGCGGCGCTGCAATAAACTCAAATTTTCCGGGATTGTTCCGTATGCGGATTATGGCACAATTCGTCCGCCCTTGCCAGCGGGGGGACAAGCATGCTATCATCGGAGTATTATGGCAGACGATAAGCTTATTTGGCATGAGGAAGGAAGAAAAGAGGTTTGCAGGACTCCGGTGTTCACCGTGACCGAGCGGGAGAGTACCGGGCCGAACGGGCAGAAGGGGCGATTCATCGTAAACGAGGCCCCGGACTGGGTGACGGTCATCCCCGTGGTCGGAGACAGCTTCCTGATGGTCAGGCAGTGGCGGCACGGTGAACGCGCACTGAGCGTGGAGTTCCCCGGCGGCGTGATAGACAAGGGCGAGGACCCGGAGACCGGGGCAAGGCGGGAGCTCAAAGAAGAGACCGGCGCAGAGGCGGGGAAGCTCACTTACCTGGGGCGGATGAACCCAAATCCCGCCCTTTTCAGCAACCACACCCACTTCTACTGCGCCGAGGACCTCAAGCTGACCGGTGAGCAGAGCTTGGACAGCGACGAGTTCGTCAGCTACATGAAGATTCCCAAGAAGGAGGTCTTCGCCAAAATGGGGAGCCCCGAATACCCCCATGCCCTGATGGCGGCTGCATTGTGCCTCTACCGGGAGAAGTTCGGAGAGTAGACGGGAAACAAGACAGGAACGGGAGGAGGCTGCATGGCGGAAAAACAGTTCACGAACGGGAGCCGCGAGAAGCTTCAGGAGAAGCACACCGGAAAGCTGATTGCCAGGGCAGCGCTTGCGGGAGGCGGGGCGAAGGAAATCGCGGAATGCCTCATGGACAGGCACTTCATCCTGCAGAGGAAGGTCGAAGATTGGTGCTCCGACCTGAGGGAGGGGGAGAAGCCCTCCGGGTTCATCGAGCGAACGGAATTCAAAAAGCTGCTCCCCCTCTGTATCCCGAACAAGGAAGACAGGGCGAAATACTGCGCGATAATCGACAAGAGCAACCGTTTCCAATACAGCATGGGCTGGGAGCGGCGGAGCGTCAGGACGAAGAGCTACGCCCCCTGCATCGTCCGCTGCGTGAACCTGATGCGCGACTACTACCTGTTCGGCATCTACGGATGCTCCCTGAGCGACTGTCTCCTTGGGAACATGGACGCGGAGAAGCTGGACTTCAAGCGGAACTGCCGGGACTACCTTCCGCAGGAGGACATGCTGATTGCGGCGGAGCTGGACTACGACCTGACTCACGGCGGGGGCACGCTCCACAAGACGATCGAGGACATCATCCTCGGCGAGAGCAACACGACGGCGGTCACGACCGCCATCATACGGGGCATCGTGAAAAGCTCGGACACCGGCCTGCACGCCCTGCTCGGCAAGTTCCTGCTCGCGGCGCGGCTGCAGGAGGGGGTGCGTCAGGCGGTCTGCGAGAACATGGACTGCGGCACGCAGGAAGCCTTCATGACATTGTTCGCCGTCATCCGCGAGAACGACCTGATCCGCTACTCCTCCGTCAAGCGGGCCGCCGCCACCTGGATAGGCCTGTTCAACCCGGAGGCGGCGGAGCGGATCTCCGCCAAGACGCTCGACCTGATGGGCCGTGCGCTCGGGGACGAGGAGGCGCGGAAAGAGATGCTCGCGGGCGACGACGCGATGGCGGTCATCACCGCGCTGTGGGCGGCGGGCTTCCATGAGGCGGGAGACGCCGTCCGGGAGATGTGGGAGCTCGTACGGTCGGGCAGCAGGATACAGCTGCTCTCGGCGGCCTACTACAACCAGGCCCTCTTCAGCCGGGAGCTGTACGCCCCCTGCGCCGAATATGCGGTTGAGCAGCACCGGGACGACATGGAGGTCGTCGCGGCCTTCATGCCGACATACCTGGAGAACGTAAGCTCCGTGACCTGCGCCTGGTGGGACGAGGACCACAAGGACCGCCGGGACGACCTGTTCCCCATGCGGTCCCAGCCCCCGCTCTGGTTCGGGGGCGATGCGGGGAAGGCCAGCGTCCACGCCCGCATACTGAAAGAGCTCTACGACAGGCTGGGCAAGCAGAAGGAGAAGGTCTTCTCCCCCTGTACCTTCCCCTGGTACGCGGCGCGGATCTCCAAGGCGGACATAGCGGCCAGGCTCTGCGTCCTCGCCGTCAGGATGCCGGACGCGGTCCCCCGCAAGACCGCCTGCGAGATGCTTGCGGCGGCGGACACCTTCGTGAGCGAGCCGGCCCTGCGCCGCTACCTCCGCGTCCGGGAGATCCCGTCCGACCGGGACTTCGCCGTCAGCCTGCTCGCCGACAAGGGCCTGCACAAGACCGCCGCCAGGATACTGGA
>CADBRC010000089.1 GCA_902796985.1 uncultured Spirochaetaceae bacterium | reverse complement strand
ATTGAGGGAGCCGCGCTTGCCGATTGCAGATGAGGAGCCTCCTATCTTCCATGAGAGGAAAACCAGCTCCTTCTTCTGTATCAGCTGGTTGATTATCTTGGTGCGTATCTCCTGGTCATAGACGAGGGTCTCGGAGTTGTCTATGCCCTTGTAGAGGATGTTCGCCTCCTTGCGCATGTTCGTATTCTCACAGTTCAGCGCAAGCTCCATAATCATCAGGGAGATGTACTCGGGAATCTTGGACTTGTCCATGTACTCCTTGAGCGTCGTGCGGAGGACCGAGAGCATCGCATCAAAGCCGTTCTTCTTGTAGAACATCGTGATGATGTACCAGTTCATCAGGCTCAGACGGTTCAGGAACTTCTCGGTCATCAGGAGGTAGACATTCTTCTCCTCAGGTGAATACTCGGTGTTCGCCATAATCGATTTCCAGACAGGGTCAAGTATCATCTGGCGGCACTGCTGAATGACGTTGTCCTTTATGGCAAGGTGCTTGCGAAGCTGAGCATCGGGAATCCGGGTCTGCTCGTCAATCAGCTGCCTCGGGTTCTGCCTGTTGTGGACACGGACGCAGTCGCACTTTATCAGCGCCTCGTAAATCTCCTTGTCGAACTGCTGATAGAGGATGGAGTAGACGATTATCTTGGACAAGTCCATCACATCCTGCCTGTGGGAGACGAACTCGGGCATGGAAATCTCTATCTTGGAGATGTAGTCCACCAGAATCATGTTCTGGATGGAGGCAGGGGAAAAATGGGACAGGCTTATGCCGGACTCCGACATGCCCTCTGCCAACTTAAAGCGGAGCAGCTTCTGCTTCCTGCTTATGAAGTGGGATGCCCCCTCGTCCGTCAGGACAATCTTGAGGGGCAGGTCAAGCATAAATTTCTTATCGCCGGCGCTCATCTGAAAACTACTCCTAAGTTCAAGTGCAAGCACCATTGTACAACAAGAAGCTTGCAATGTAAACAGCAATAAACTATTATAATTCCATGCGAGGAAAATTGCAAAGGAATTCTTTAGGGCCATTGCTGCCGCTCGCCCTTCTCCTGCTTCTGCCCTCCTGGGTATTCCCCCAGGATGCGGGTACAAGCGCGGAACTATACAGTCTATTTATCGGCAGGGGCTTCCAAACTGATTATCAGGGACTTTGCCCCAGCCAGAGCGAGATATACCCGAGGAACATCATAGTCAACATCCCGGCAGCGGAGGCCGGAGTGACGGAGCCGGGAAAGACGGGTCTTGAGACCGTCTGCCTCATCTTCCCGCAGGAAGATGCGGCTGCCAGCAAGGAAGCATTCCTGAACTTTGCCGGACAGCTCTCAGGGGAGGGACTTCCCTTCAGCGTCAGGCTGGTCCTTGCCGCAAACGAGGGCAGCCTCTTCCTTCCCTCATCGGAGGGCTACGAGCACCCGACGGGCATCCCCGTCTTCGCGGAGAGCCTGGACAGCGGAAGGAACAGCTGCGTCATCGTAGCACGGAGCGGAATACGGAACAGGCTGTCATCCGGGGGTGGCGGAGTCGTCTCCCCCATCTGGCTCATCAAGCCGCTCAAAGAGTCCTGCGAGGAGAACGGCATCTCCGCATGGCTCCCCAACTCTGCCTCATTCCTCTACAGGCTGGGGCTGATGAGCGAGGACGAAAGGCTCTCCCCCTTCCTGGAGGAGGCCATCCCTGCGGCGGGCCTCTACCTGAACGATGCGGAGGATTATCTGGCGGTACTGGGACTGACTCTGGGTAAGCTTGCCGGAGCGAACAGTTCGGGCTGGGACCTCCACTACGCATACGTCTCCGTACTCTCGCTGGAATTCTGGCTGGACGAGACCTTTTTCCTGTTCTGCTACATAGCAACAGCGCTCATCGTCCTGCTCATGACCTGCTTCTCCACGGTCTGGCAGAGCGACAGGAACAAGGCCGTGGTCAAGGACCTCTCAAAGGCATGGTACATAATCCTGATTATGCTTGCCTACACTGCGGCGGTCCTGCAGCTGTCCCAGAAGATTCCCAGAATCCTCTCCCCCTTCGCCGCTGCAACGATGGGAAAGCGGCTTGCTATAGTGATGGCAGCGACCCTCGTCCTCTTCGTTCTATTCTCCCGTTTCAAAGCTTTCATCAGCTTCGAGAGCGTTTCGAGAATCATGATCTTTATCGCGGCATGCAACATCTTCATCTTCTCTGCCATCGACATATCCTTTCTCTTCCTCTTCCTCTCCGAGTACCTGACATGCTTTCTGGCAAAGCGGGCGAAAGGCAAAAGCACGATAATCGCGGGGCTTATCCTGATGATTCTTCCCTTCCTGCCCCACATAGTGAACATCCTGCTGTCCTCCAATCCCCGGTCCCTTGCGCGGCTCGCAAGCCCCGGTCTCATTGGCAACCTGCTGACGGCCCTGATACTCCTGCCTTTCCAGCTCCAGTTCCTCCGCCTGCTGATGCAGATGGAATTTTTCAGCCGGCAGCGGAAGAGATTCTTCCTGCTCAGGATCCTCAGTACGGTTCTGTTCATTGCCATAAGCGTCTGCCTGTTCGCCCTCTTCTATTTCCTCGTCATACGGACGCTCGCATGGACAAGCTTTGCCTCCCTCAGGGCAAGCATGGGAAACAGGGAAGGACACGATGCCGTCAGGTGGGAGCCGCCTCCAAAATTCACGGAGGACACTGAGAGCGACTACGTGCAGGCAAGCTACAGCGCAGACGGCTTCATGGAATACAACTTTGTGACGATGGCCGTGAGAAGCGATGGAACAAGCCAGGTTCTCCGCTATGACATCACGCTGGAGACGGAGAGCGGCATTCCCCTGAACGACTGCAACTACGACTACAGCCTGAGCGGAAGGCACAAGGCCTATATCGCCATCCCGGACAAGCCCTCGTCGGAACTCTCCATCATATTCACAAGCGAGAAGGGAGTAAGCCCCATCGCCTTCATAACGAGCTACCTGAAGACTGACGACGGCAGATACATCATCGAGAAGGACGTGCTCAACATGCCCTTCCCGGAAGGAAACAAATGAGGACGAAGTGAAAACATACTTTCACATAGACCTGGACGCCTTCTTCGCCTCCGTCGAGCAGCTGGACAACCCCGGCTGGAAGGGCAAACCCGTCATCGTCGGCGGACTTCCCGGAGACAGGAGGTCGGTCGTCTCCACCGCATCCTACGAAGCGCGGAAGTACGGAGTACATTCTGCCATGCCCCTCTCGCGGGCAGTCCAGCTCTGCCCGGAGGGAATTTTTGTCCGGGGCCGTTACCGCCGCTATCAGGAGCTTTCCTCCCAGATAATGGCGATATTCGGGAACTACTCACCAGACGTAACGCAGATGTCCATAGACGAAGCCTTCCTGGACATGACGGGAACGGAGCGGCTCTTCGGAAAAGCAGAGGATGCAGCACGGCGGATAAAGGCCGAGGTAAAAAAACAGACTGGACTTTCCGTCAGCATCGGAGTCGCAGGCACAATGTACGTCGCCAAAATAGCCTCCGGCCTGAACAAACCCGACGGCCTCACGGTCGTCAATGCCGGGGATGAGACGGCATTCATGCTCGCCCTCCCTCTGGACAAGCTCTGGGGGGCGGGCGGCAAAACCCAGAAAAGGCTCCGGGACTCAGGGCTGTTCACCACAGCGGACATCTACGCCAAGTCCGAGCCCCTGCTCAAGACGATGTTCGGCGACAGTGCGGGGAGCTTCCTCTACCAGGCCGTCAGGGGCAACCCCGGCATGATTTTCGGGGAGGAGGCAAAGAACCATTCCATCAGCTCGGAATGTACCTACGACTTTGACCTGACCGACCGCTACGCGATTGACACCGCCCTGATGGAACTTTCCATGAACGTCCTCTACCGCATGCACAAAGAGCAGGTCAAGTCCAGGACGCTCGCCCTCAAAATCCGCTACGAGGATTTCACGACGGTCAGCGTACAGGAGACAGGCGATTTCTCCATCTCCAATGCGGACGACATGTTTGAGCGCTGCAGGAGGCTCTTTGACAAGAAATACGAACAGGGACGGGGCATACGGCTCCTCGGAGTGGCATGCGAAAAAGTCTACGACAGGGACATCCCCGACCAGAAGAGTCTCTTTGACTTCGGCAACGAGAAAAAAGCAAAAATAGAGGAGGCAATATACAAGATGCAGGACAAGCACCCGGAAATCAAGATACGAAAGGCACGGATGCTCGGAAACTAGCAGCTAACCCCAAGGTCCTTTATGAGGGCAAAAAGATAGGTACGCTCCAGTCCCAGACGTCGGGCGGCCTCCGCTTTGTTGCCCGCACAGGCGGCTATCGTGTCCTCTATGTAGGACTTTTTGAAAAGCCCCGCGGCCTCCCTGAGTCCCAGGCCCGAAGGAACTGACCTGCCGTCAGATGACGGGCGCCCCACTGAAAGAACGATGTCCTCCTCTTCCAGTCGAATTCCCCGGCACAGCAGGACGGCACGCTCCATGACGTTCCGGAGCTCGCGGATATTTCCCGGCCAATGGTAGGCCTCAAGTTTCTTTATTGCCGCCGGTGAGAAGCCCCTCACATCCCGGCTCATCTCCCGGGCAAACTCAGACAGGTAACGGTCTGCAAGCGGCATGATGTCCTCAGCCCGCTCCCGCAAAGGCGGACAGGTCACACTTATCATATCAAGCTGCACGAGCAGGTCACGGCGGAAGTCACCACGCAAGACCACATCATCGAGAGAGGCGGACGCAGATGCGATGACCTTGACCCCGTCCAGCACCGCACCTTCGCCTTTTCCGGACAGGAAGCCGTACAGAGCCTCCTGCGCATCCGGAGCAAGTACCTGCAGCCCGTCCAGAAAGAGGGTACAGGCAGGACTGAGGCCGGAGAGAAAGTCTCCGCCCGCCCCCAGGCATTTGACCGGGACAAAAAACGATTCCACACGCCGCTTCTCGTGTATCCTGCGGGCAATGTACTCTTTGCCACATCCCCGCTCTCCGCGTATCAGGACGGGCGACGGCGAGGCGGCAACATCATCAAGGGCAGCAAGAAGGCGCAGCATCCTTTTGCTCGTGCTTGTGAATTCATCCAT
>CADBRC010000088.1 GCA_902796985.1 uncultured Spirochaetaceae bacterium | reverse complement strand
TCTGCCGGTACACCAGGTCGAGCGCGGAGACCTCCATGCGCTCGCCGAGGATTTTCTTGGTCTTGGGGTGGATGTCGTTGTACTGCCCCTGGTCGAGCGCGCTCGCGAGGGTCGTGTTCCTGACCGTCTGCGCGACTTTCTCCTGAGCCTCGCGGATGAGGCACCAGTCCCTGAAATCCTCGTCACCCTCGTAGCGGTTCATCGGCAGCTGGACGAAGACGAAGGGCAGGGTGTCGTCGCTCCACAGATCCCTCCAGCAGCCTATCAGCTTGGCGAAAAGGCGGTAGTAGAGGGTGGGCTTGTGGGCGTCGCTCTCGCCCTGGTAGAAGAGGACTCCCCGGATGGTGTAGGGGGCGGTCCGGGCGACCATGGACTCGTACAGCGCGGACGGCTTGTAGGGGTTCTTTATGCCCATCGGTCCCGGCCAGGGATTCTTTCCTATCTGCTTTTCCGCCTGCTCCCATGTCGCCCCGGGGCTTTCCCTGAGCAGGTCCGCGTATTTCTTGTCCCAGGCGGCCTGCTCCTTCTCGTACGCGTCGAATTCCTTTATCTGCTCGTCCTCGCTCTTCTTGCCGACCGCCGCCTCGTATTCGTCAAGATAGGACCTGAGCCCTGTGTCCTCGGCAAGCGCATCGCGGGAGAGCCAGCATGAGGCGGACGTTCCGCCCTTGTTGCAGCCGATGATACCGACCGTCACCCCCAGGTCGCGGGCAAGCTTTTTGGCGAAGAAATATCCCACCGCCGACCACTCGTGCGCGCTCTCACTGCCCCAGACCTGCCAGGAGTTGTAGCGTTCCTCCTCGAAGAACTTCTTGTCCATCCAGCTGTTCTTTTTTGTATAGAAGAAGCGGACGTTAGGGGTGGCCTCATTCTCAAGCTCTATAGGTCCTTCGGTACTGTTGCCGAGTTCGAATTCCATGTTGGACTGCCCGCCCGCGAGCCATACCTCGCCGACGGCAATATTGTAGAAGACCCGCTTGCTTTCCTTACAGGAGACGACGAGCGTTGCCCCGGTCATGGCACGCTGCTCCTCCAGATAGAGCCGCCACTTGCCGTTCCTGGCGAAGGCTTTGTTTTTGCCGGTTATGCAGCCGTCCTTGTTCTTCAATACGGCCTGAACTTCAAGTCCGTCGCTGCCCTCGCCGAATATCGTTATTATCTTTCCCCGCTGCAGGACACAGTCGTTGGAAAAAAGTGGTGACACGCTGAACATATAGACAGGATAGCACAGAAACCCCCATTGGGCTAGCCTTTTTTGCCGAAATGCTTTACTATTTGGCTATGAACGAGTTTCCTCACATAATATTGAAGGCGAAAGAAGATAGGGAGCTGGCACAGGGCTTCCCCTGGGTATATGACAACGAGATTTATTCGGTGAAGGCTTTTGCCAAGGACGGCAGCGGGGTCAAGACCACGCCGCTCGCGGAGTCCCCTGCGGATGACGGGGCGGTCGTCGAGGTCTACAGCCATAAGGGAGGCTTCCTCGGAAGCGGGGTACTCAACCGCAAGTCCAAGATAGCGGTCAGGCTCATCGGCCGCGAGCATGCCGACCAGATTATGGCAGATCCCAAGGAATACTGGGCAAAGGCCGTCAGGAACGCCGTCAACGTCAGGAGACTCAGTTTCGGCGACGACGAGAGCGTGCGCCTTATCTTCGGTGAGGCGGACTTCATTCCCGGTCTGGTCGTAGAGCGGTATGTGACCTCAGACGGCAGTTACCTCGTCGTCCAGTTCCTCGCCCTCGCATGCGAGCTGTTCAGGAAGCAGCTTGTCGATGCCCTCGTCGAGACCTGCAGGCCCAAGGCGATATATGAGCGCAGCGATGCATCCGTCAGGGCAAAGGAGGGGCTTGAGGAAAAGTACGGCTGGATCTACAAGAGCGGCAAGAACATAATCACGATAGAAGAGAATTCCCTCCGTCTGCGCGTGGACATAGCGCAGGGGCAGAAGACCGGCTACTTCCTGGATCAGAAGCTCAACCGCATGGCGATACGGAACTTCTGCCACGGTAAGAAAGTGCTGGATGCGTTCTCCCATACGGGAGCCTTTGGCCTGAATGCCTTTAAGGCCGGGGCAAAGTCCGTCGTCTCGGTTGATATTTCCGAAGAGGCCGTTGACCTCATCAACGGCAACATCCGCGAAAATGGAGCCGGGGCCGTTATGTCCGCAAAATGCGCTGATGTATTTGACCTGCTCAAGCAGTATGAAGCGGCTGGCGAAAAGTTTGACGTAATCATCCTGGATCCTCCGGCCTTTACCAAGAGCGC
>CADBRC010000087.1 GCA_902796985.1 uncultured Spirochaetaceae bacterium | reverse complement strand
TAAACGGACGTTTTTGGGTGTGTTAAACGGACGTTTAGGGGCGGGCTGCAGCCGGCAGGACTACGGGCGGCCCGTCTTACCTGACGGCCTTCTCGTCGTAGAAGAGCAGGATCACGCCTCCTGTCAGGCAAAGGAGGGCGGACAGCCCGGCGGCAAGGCGGTAGCCCAAGCCCCCGGTCCCCACGGTAGCCAGACTGGTAAAGAGTATCATCGCGATGCTCTGCCCCAGCTTGAAGCAGAAGGTGCGGGCGGCGAAGAACATCCCCTGCCTGTCCTCGCCGGTCTTCCGCCTGTCGTACTCCGCGCAGTCGGCGACCATCGCCTGCGGCAGTATGCCGAATATGGCGAGGGGCAGGGACCCAAGCACAATGAGCAGGATTCCCTGGGCGACCTTGAGCTCCTGCGAGCTGCCGAACGTTCCCGTGAACGCCGTGAACAGGAATGCGACCGTAAACATGGCAAACGCGAAGAGGACGACCGGCTTCTTGCCCGTCCGCCGGGTCACAATGTTAATCGGTATGTAGAAGAGCAGGGAAAGGGCCGTCATCGCGACGAGCAGCAGGGACTGCCATATCTCCGGGAGGCCGATCAGATCCTTCACAAAATAGGGAATGCCCGTCTGAAAGACCGTCAGCCCTATCCAATAGAAGATGTCCGAACAGACGAACACACGGAACGGCCTGTTGCGGAAGGTCTTGCCCAGGGATTCCACAACCCCGGCCTCAGATGGCTTCGCGTCAACATAGTCGCCCTCCCGTATCGCGAACACCGGGACATACATGCACAGCAGGGCAACGGCCGCAAAAACGGCGAACACGAGCCGTATGGCCGTGACCCGGCCCGCCGTCCCCGCAAGGGGGCCCCAGAACACCGGCCCCAGGTAGCCCACGGCCTGCCCCATGATGAACGTGAAAGATATCGCGGTGGAGGCCATCATGCGCTCGCCCTCGGTGTGCGTTATCTCGGAATAGAGCGCGGTATAGGGAGTGCAGTAGCAGGTTATGAGGAAGTAGTAAGCCAGCACAAAGACGCAGAGCCAGACCGAGTTAAGGGTTCTGCCAGCCCCGTCCGCCGGAAAGGGCGCGCAGAACACCAGCACCGTACAGACCGCCAGCGGCAGGGCCGACCATTTGAGGAAGGGTATCCGCCTTCCTGCCCTGCTCCTGCATTTATCCGAGAAGGAAGCGACGAGCGGATCGGTAACGGCGTCAAAGAGGCGGCCCAGGGCGGTGACGAGCCCTATGACCGTAAGGAAGCCCAAAACCACCCTCCCCTGCGGTATCAGGACAGGCTGCCCGGCGGCGATGTCCGCATCTCCCGGCAGGTAAAAATTCACCAGATACGTCCCTATCAGGCCGGACAGGAGCGCCCAGCCGAACTGCCCCAAGGCGAACAGCCAGACCTTGCTCTTGGATATGCTTTTCATAGATATGTCAACCTCTTTAGCAATTATCAGTCCGAAAAGTCCATCTGTCAAGGCTTGTTATTTCCCGGGGATACAGCTATAATGAGCTCCATGAATTTTTTTTCAGCGTTCTTTAAAAGTTTTCAACACAGTATAAAACCGGCTCTCATCCGTTTTCCTGCGGTATACATTCTCAGTTTCGCCGCAGCGGTCGTTCAGGCTCGATCTGATTTTATAAGCTCAACAGAGATGGAAACCGACACTGAATTCCTTCGGAAACTGATATTTGCCTTGATTTGGGCCTGCGTGCTGGCATTCCCCGCAGGGCTATGTGCAGAAAAGTTTCTGAAAAACAGGCCGAAGACACGGCTCGCAATTCAGGCCCTGTGCGCCCTAAGCACCATACCCGTCGTCCTCCTTATGGACAGGACCCAGCTTATAACCGTCTGCATTGTTTCGCTTTTGTTCGCTTTCCTCGCCATAACTCCCTTCCTGCTGGCTTTTTCGCAGGACAAGGACGAGATAGTCCTCAACATCTCATACTCCGCACTAGCGGCATTCATCCTGATGATGTGCTTCGGCTGCGCCTTTTCCATAATCTACCGGGCAGTCAGCGAACTGTTTCTGGACGGCGGAGACTCCTCCTGGTGGATTACCAGCACCATCTGGACATTCTCATTTTTTGTCGTGTTCATCGATACATTCACCGCGTATTCATCCCGGAGCCACAATGAAATAAAAATTCCCCGCTTCTGCAAGGTCGTATTCCTGTACACGCTTTTCCCGCTCTACCTTATCCTGCTGCTGGTTTTGTACGCCTATCTCGCAAAAAGCATTGCAACGCTTTCCATTCCGATGCGGCAGGCAAACGGCTTCATAAGTTTCGCGACAGCCCTCTTCATCATATTCCAGTTCACCCTTCCCTACTATGACTGCAAGGCAAGCAGGCTGTTCCGCAAGTACGGAGCATTCGCCCTCATCCCGCTCATCATCGTCCAGATTATCATCTCCGTGGACAGGATTCATGCCCACGGCATTTCACCGGCCCGCTATGCGACCGTACTGTACACCATTTTCTCCTGCGCAGTAGTGTTTCTTTCGTTCTACAAAAAGGGCAGCCGGACACTCGTTCTCTGTCCGATTCTCGCCGCACTCTGCCTCTTCGCAAGCTTCCCGCCGTTCAACATCATCAACGTGCCCCTGTGGAGCCAGACCGGAATCATGGAAAAAGTCCTCAAAGCCCACGGCCTGCTCGAAGACGGATCCGTGAATGCCTCAGAATGTGCAAAAGTCCTCACCCCGGACGAGAAAGAGATTCTGATACGGGCTTTTGGCAAAATCGAGATACTTGACAAGAGGCCTGCCTGGTTCAAAGAAGACTTTTACCAGACTTTCGGATTCAACACACAGGGAGCAAACGGCGTCGACTATTACTACGAGCTTCAGGTTCCTGCATCTGAAAGTGTGGACATCTCTGACTTTTCCGAAATATACATAATCCAGACCCCGGGAAAAAACACCGTGGAATTCGCAGGCAGAAGTCTTGACTTAACTCCCTCTATAAAAGACCGCCTCCGTCCATCACCGCAAAACCGCGATGACCGGAAAGCGGATACAGAACCGATTTACATCAATGCCGGGGACAGTTTCACGCTCGTCATAACATACGTAAACGCCGAAGCTAACGAGATTCCCCAGGAAATAAATATATCTGAGCTGGAAGACCTGTCACCGATACGTATTTATGGAATCGAAGGCTTCGCCGTTCGCTGATTGCAGCAGCCCCGCACACATCAGGGGCAGGCGGCATCCCACCCTCACGGCAGCCGGTACTCCGCCCAGCGGACGCGGCCGGCTTTGACGGCCTCCTTTATCTCCTTCTCCCTTCTGGAAAGTCCCGCCGAACCGGTCTTCACCTCGATGAATACGACCTCCTCCACCCTGCCCCCTTCCGCCATGCCGGGAAAGGCCACGTAGTCCACGGGCTTTCCGACAAAGCGCACGTCCCCCGCCTCGCAGGGGAAGCCCG
>CADBRC010000086.1 GCA_902796985.1 uncultured Spirochaetaceae bacterium | reverse complement strand
TTTACTTCGTCTTGCGAGAAAGGAGAGTCATTCCGCACTTAAAAGCAAGCAGTACACTGTTATCCATGGGAGTAACCTCCATTCAATTTGATTTAGATTTTATCACTCTAGCGAGAAAGAAAAAAAATGTCAAGTGCTGCGCCAGGAACCGGCACCAGGACGAGAGAACGACTTCATCTTTGCGTTCCGGCCGCAGCCCCTGCGGACACGGGGAATCCGAGCTGCACACGCCTTACCGCGCTATAGAAATCCTGCATGGAAAATGATACAATGAAACAGCAGGGATAAAGGTAAGATATGATTTCTGATGAGCTTTATGACAAGGCGTATGCGTTCCAGAAGACGGAATTGTGGAACACTCTGTATGACATGGATATGTTCACAGTCCTCATGGACGATGGCGAGACCGGCTATTGTAGCGTCATGGGAATGAGAGGGGAGCATTTTGCCCTCAGTCTCTACATGGGGGATTCCGGGCTTGCTTCCTTCTATACCATTGCCAATTCGGCCGATGCCGAAGACATGAGCGAGGCAGACTATGCAGAACTGCTGTATTCTCAGGACTGCATACAGTGCTCGTTTGAGACAAAGCAGGATATGTTCCCGGACGAACTTACGTGGATGAAGGCATACGCGGAAAAGCGGGGGCTTTCGTTCAGGGGCAGGGGCAGAAAGTACGTGCATTTCGCCAGCTTCAAGCCGGGCTATGCCCCCTGGTACGTGAAGGACGAAAAGGAACTTTCTTATATAGAGCAGGCCCTTGATGCAGCATTGGAAGTCGCCGACCGAATTCAGAAAACTTCCAAGTGCGAGGCTGGCTTCCTGGAGTGTGATGCTGACGGGAAAATCCCCCTCCTGACCAAGAACAAGAAAGGCTTCGTCTGGGAAACGATGCAGCTGCCCGGGGAAGTCAGTGTAGAGAAGTCCACCCCCGTATTAAACGAAGAGGCGGTGAAGGACCTTTCTTCCCTCACGAGGAAACATGAGCTTGAGTGCAAATTCTTCAAGATTCCCTATCCCATTCAGAAAGACAAGGACGAAACCCCATGTCTGCCGAGTATGATTGTTTCGGCGGATGCCCGGAGCGGAATGCTGTTTAAACCGACTGTCATTATAACTCCTCCTGATGAGGAAGCCAAGGCTCTGGACTCTTTCATTCAATTCTGCATCGATCAAAAATTCCTGCCGAAGAAAATTCATGCGGCAGACGGAAGGACGGCCCGCATCCTGCAGGACTTCTGCACCCGCACCGGCACACCGATGATCATTGGAAAAACGAAACTTGTCGATGAAGCTTGCGACGGTATGGTTCAGTTTATGAGCGGACAGGGGGTGCTCTTTTAGGCGTATGGCAGACGGAAAAGAAGATTTGCAGGAAAAGAACAAGGACAGCTCCGGCACACAGGATGCGGCGCGGAGCCTGTCGCCCCGTTATGCGGCATGGACCCGCTTCCAAGGGCACGAGGACGCGGAGATGCTGCTGGAAAAATCCGCTGGCTGGTCCAGCCTGAGGGACAACCGCGGCGACTACGACGACCGGGACGAGTGAGTGGAACTAAACCGGGATGTAGCGGATGGCATTTCCCTTCCTTTGTGCGACGAGCTTGCCGTCTTCCACGAGCCGCTTCAAAAATCGGTTCGATGTGGCCCCCGCTCCGGCATTTGCCAAAATCCCAGGAATGTGCTATACTCTCAGTAGCTTGCGGAAGCGATTTCCTGTCGGACAGACCCGCTTTCGCCATACCCTGCCGAAAGCTTCCTCTCCTATCTGGAGTAGGCATTACAATCTAGCTGGAGTGTAGCCCACCGCCTTGCAAGAGTAGACCGCATAATCCAGCTGGAATAGGCTCCCAGCAATGGACAGTCATCACTCCCACGCATGGACAATATGCGCTCCCTGCAATGGACAGTCATCGCTCCTACGAACGGACAATGTGCGCTCTCAGTTAGACGGCCCCGTACTTCTCTGACAGGGCTTTCACGACGGCCTTGACGACCTGCACGTCGGCGCGGGAGAAAGCGGACATGCGGCTGGCCAGTTCCTTCATGAGCGGGTCGGGGGCGGGCTGAACAGAGGCTTTTGGGGCAGGGGGAATGGCCGGGGAGTTGAAGCCGTTCACAAGGAATTCGACCGTCACCTGAAGGGCTTCCGCTATCCGAACGGCCTTGTCCGCAGTGGGGATGGAGCCGTTTTTCTTGAGGTAACTGCTTATCGTGTCAACACTTATGCCAGTCCTCACGGAAAGCTCCTTTGTCGTGCAGTCCTGAATGTACATAGCCTCTTTTAGATTCTCTTGAAAGCCCATCTTGGACATTCTAGTAAATTTTCACTCATAGTAAGAAGATACTAGTAAAAAGGTACAAAGCGTGCTATAATCATGGGTTAGTAATATTTTACCAGCCGGACGGCTGGATTCAACGGAGGTTCAAGATATGAAGAAACTTTTGACGGCGTTGGCACTGGCCTTGTGCTGCATGGCGGGAAGCTTCGCTTATGAGGCGTATGTCGTGGGCACTGACCTGCACTTCGACAATGTAATGGGTGTTGATGTTTATGTTAAGAAAACCTACGCAAAGTCTGCTGGTACCGAGACTTCCG
>CADBRC010000085.1 GCA_902796985.1 uncultured Spirochaetaceae bacterium | reverse complement strand
GTGGACGGCGGCCACGAGGGGGAGCTTGAGGTCGAGTGCTTCAATGCCTTCAAGAGCGACATACATTTCACGGGTAAGTCCAAGCACACTGGGGATGCACGTCCCGATATGGTGAACGCGATACAGATGGCGGCCTCGTTCGTGGCAGGTCTGCCGCACGGGGAACTCCCGGAGACGACCGACGGGTATCAGGGCTTTTTCGCTCCGATGGAAATATCCGGATGTTTGGAGCGTGCGGATGTCACCCTCTTTCTGAGGGATTTCACCAAAGCCGGTATGGAACGGCGCGAGGACATAGTGGACAAGCTTGCGTCGTGTACGGCGCTCCTTTTTGGAGGCACGGCCGAAGTCACTCATACCAAGCAGTACGAGAACATGAAGGAAGGTTTGGACAAGAATCCGCTGGTGACGGAAAAGCTCGTGCAGGCATACCGGAATGCGGGTGTGGAACCGGTGTTCAAACCAATCCGTGGCGGAACGGACGGATCCCGCCTGACCGAGATGGGAATACCCACGCCCAATATATTCACCGGCGGCCACAGCTACCACTCCCGCTATGAGTGGGCCAGCCTCAAGCAGATGGTTCGGGCCACCGAGGTTCTGATCCAGCTCGCTCAAGTCTGGGCGAACTAGGACTGCTCCAGGCTGCTTGCAATATATTGTCCAGAGCAACAAAAACGGCCCACCCGCAATCGGGTGGGCCGGCTTTTTTTCGGCGGGCGTTACGCTTTTCGGCGGGCTTTACGCGAACTGCGCCTGCCTCAGTGCATAGTACGCGCCCTTCTTTTGCATCAGCTCGGAGGGGCTTCCGCTTTCGACGATGCCGCCCTTGTCAATCACGAAGATGCGGTCGGCATTCTGAATCGTGGAAAGCCGGTGGGCTATGACAAAGCTCGTGCGCCCCTTGAGCATGCTCGCGATTCCGGCCTGGACCAACAGCTCCGTCTTGGTGTCGATGCTGCTCGTCGCCTCGTCCAGAATCAGGATGCGCGGGTTTGAGAGCATTGTCCGTGCGAACGCCACCAGCTGCCGCTGCCCATTTGAAAGCTCTCCGCCGCGCGCCGTCAGCTTGGTGTCGTACGCGTCCGGCAGCTTCCTGATGAAGTCGTCGGCATGAACTGCCCGGCTCGCCGCGAGCATCTCTTCTTCCGTCGCGTCAAGCTTTCCGTACAGGATGTTCTCGCGGATTGTTCCGCTGAAAATATAATTGTCCTGCGTCATGATGCCCATCTGCGTGCGCAGGCTGTCAAGCTTTGCGTCGCGGATATCCATGCCGTCTATCAGTATGCTCCCGTCCTGTATGTCGTAGAAGCGGCTCACGAGGTTGACGACCGTCGACTTGCCTGCCCCGGTGGGGCCGACAAGGGCTATCGTCTCCCCCTGTGCGACGGAGAAGCTGACATCCTTCAGGACATCCACCTCGTCCTTGTAGCCGAACCGCACGTTCTTGAATTCGACTTTCCCCTGAATCGGCGGCATCGCTTTTGCATCCGCTTTGTCCGTGACCAGGGCCTCCTTGTCGATGATTTCAAAGATCCTTTCGGCGCCGCTGGCCGCGTTTACGAACTGGTTGTAAAAGTTGCTCAGGTTCAGGATCGGCTGCCAGAACATTCCGACGTAGGTTCCGAATGCGATGTAGGTTCCGATGGAAACGTTGTCGATTCCAATCAGCTTTATCCCCACGAGGTACAGCATCATCGTCCCGACACTCCAGCACAGGTCGATCCAGGAGCCGAAGCCGTCGCACCAGCGGACGGCCCGGATGAATTCCTTGCGGTCATCCCAGACCAGCTGGCGGAACGTCGTGTCCGTCTCCTTTTCCGCGCGGAAGCTCTGGATTATCTTTATTCCCGACAGATCCTCGTTTATGAACGCGTTCATGTTGGAGGATTTCTGCCGCTTGGCCTTCCAGTGCTTTTCCGCCATGATCGAAATCAGGAATACCCCGACGATCAGGAAGGGCAGGGTACACAGGGCGGCCAGGGCGAGCTTCCAGTTCTTCACGAGCATGATCACCACGACGGCAATCACCGTGACGAGGTTCGGGATGAGCGTCGTCACCGCGTTCTCGATGATGTCCTTGAGCGAGTTCGTGTCGCCGATGATCCGCGCGAGGATTTTGCCCGAAGGCCGTGAGTCAAAGAACGCAAGGTCCAGCCCCTGTATGTGGTCGTACAGCTGCTGCCGCAGTTCCTGAATGACCTTGTTGCTCGTCCGCGCCATCAACAGCATGCGAAGCTTCATCGCGAGTACCGCGAGGCTGTTGAGAAGAGCGGCGATTACCACAATCCGCACGAGCCCCGGCAGGTCGCC
>CADBRC010000084.1 GCA_902796985.1 uncultured Spirochaetaceae bacterium | reverse complement strand
GGCGATCGTCAGCCTGGAGTTTGACCTGCCGGAAGTCAAGAAGCCCTCGCTCGCGGAGATTGAGCGGGTGTGGACTTCCTACCGGTCTGTGCCGCAGGAGCTTGCCCTGCCGTCCGCGCCCGAGCATCCGATCGTCGTGCGCCACGAGCAGAACCGGCCCCAGCCCCGGCGGGACAGGGAGACCGAGAAGGGCATGGCATGCGTCATCGGCCGCCTGCGCGAGTGTCCGGTCTTTGACGTGAAGTTCGTTGCGCTGAGCCACAACACCAAGCGTGGTGCGGCCCTTGGCGGCATCCTGAACGCCGAGCTGCTCAAAGCCAAGGGATACTTCGACTGATTTTTACCCGCCTTCCGCTGCTTGTGCTCTGGGGGGCGGAATCCCATTTTAAGGAGCTCCGGATTGTCACCGTTATCCGGGGCCCGCCTAGGATTTTTGTATGGATTTAATCAAGAAGCTAGAGAGCCTTGCCGTCCGCTTTGAGGAGGTGAAGGCCCTCGTCTCCGATGCTGCCCTGGTCAAGGACCAGAAGAAGTACAAGGAGGTCATGCGGGAGCACCAGCACCTTTCCGATCTGATGGAGCTGTACGGGGAGTACAAGAGGGTCCTCAAGGGCATTGAGGATGACACCCGGCTCATCACGGAAGAGGACGACCACGACATGAAGGAGCTGGCCCGCGAGGAGCTGAACGAGTACGAGGCCCAGAAACCTGTGCTGGAGGAGAAGCTCAAATTCCTCCTGATTCCGCCGGATCCCCTTGACGAGAAGAACATCATCCTTGAGATTCGCAGCGCGGCGGGCGGCGACGAGGCGAGCCTCTTTGTGCGTGACTTGTGGGAAATGTACATCCACCTTGCCGACCGCAAGGGCTGGAAGACCGAGACGATGGAAGCCCAGGAGACCGAGGTCGGCGGCTTCAACAAGATAGTAACGTCAATAAGCGGCAAGTTCGTCTACGGGACCCTCCGCTGGGAGAGCGGCGTGCACCGCGTCCAGCGCGTCCCGGCGACGGAGGCCCAGGGGCGGCTCCAGACGTCCACCGCCACTGTGGCAGTCCTGCCCGAGGCAGAGGAGACCGAGATTGACATAAAGCCCGAAGACGTGCGCGTGGACGTAATGCGGGCGGGCGGCCCGGGCGGCCAGTGCGTCAATACGACGGACTCCGCGGTCCGTCTGACTCACATCCCGACGGGTATCGTTGTCATCCAGCAGGACGAGAAGAGCCAGATTAAGAACAAGGCTAAGGCATGGCGTGTGCTCCGGGCCCGCCTCTTTGACCTGGAGGAGAGCAAGAAGCAGGCCGAGCGGGCGGACACCCGCAAGAGCATGGTCGGTTCCGGGGCGCGGAGTGAGAAAATCCGCACCTACAACTTTCCGCAGGACCGCGTGACCGACCACCGCATAAATCTGACCCTGCATAACCTGCCTTCGATTATGATGGGGAACATGGACGAGCTGCTGGACGCACTTAACGTCTACGCAAAGGAAGAGCAGCTCAAGGACGCTTCCGAGCTTGACCATTCGTGAGGCACGGAGCTGGGGGCGGGACTTCCTCGTAAAAAGCCCGACCCCCGGGCTTGACGCAGACGTGCTGCTCATGTCCGTGACCGGGCGGAACAAGACGTCCCTGCTTTTCAAGGGGGACGCGCCGCTCGGCGAGACGGAGGAGGCGGACTTCCGCGCCTACATACAGGCCCGTTCGACCGGGCTTCCCGTTGCTTACATCACCGGCCACAAAGAATTCTACGGATATGACTTCCTCGTTACCCCGAACGTCCTTATCCCAAAGCCTGATACCGAGCTGCTTGTCGAAAAGACCCTTTCGGTCATCCGCGAAAAGCTTTCAGCAAAGAAAGACAGGATTCTCACCCTCTGCGACATGTGCACCGGATCCGGCTGCGTGGGCATCAGTGTGGCCCGTGCAGCCTGGGAGGAAGGGCTTATCACCCGGGAGAACGTCCTCGCCCTGACCCTCTGCGACATCAGCGGGGCAGCCCTTGATCTTGCCCGGAGCAATGCGGACCGGCTTTGTCCGCCTGCCGTACGGGAGAAAGTGCGTCTGGTCAGGACGAACCTCTTTCAGGCGGTGACAGGCAGCTTCGACATCATTACGGCGAACCCGCCCTACATCCCGGCGGAGGAAGTGGAAGAGCTCCTTTCCGACGGGCGGAACGAGCCCCGCCTTGCGCTGAACGGGGACATTGATTTCTTGGGGAACCCGACGGGGGAGGGCGACGGACTCGG
>CADBRC010000083.1 GCA_902796985.1 uncultured Spirochaetaceae bacterium | reverse complement strand
GGAACGGAAGAAGTACCTGGACAAGGCGATGTCCTTCAATGTCGCCGAGGCATACTACATGGCGGCGCAGGACATCCTTGCGATGGGCCAGGGGAACATAACGGATGACAGCGCGGCGGAACTGCTTGAGACGGCATCCGTGCTGCTGGAGGAAGCCGAGGCCCTCTACCATGCCAAGAGCGCAATGCTGCTGGGGGACTTCTACGCGGGTACAATCCCCGCACAGACGGAGTATTCTTCTCCTCTGTGCTACAAGCAGTCTAATCCTTTCCACAATCAGGACAAGGCCCTGGAATATTACATGAATGCCGCCATGTACGGAGAGCCGAGGGGCTTTGCGGCCCTTGCCGCCATCTACCGTGAGGGGTACTTCGGTACGACCGACAAGAACATGGCGTCTTTCTACTATTATAAGTACCGCGATACGCTTTATGACGAGAAGTTTGCGATCAAAGAGAAAATGGACGCGCTCCGGGACTACTACGAGAGCGGGGAGAAAAGCCCTGACGAGACGGTCTGCATGGAGCTGGGCCGCTATTACGTCGAGAACGAGACTTCGGAGGGTGAGAAGGACGGGCTTGCGTGGCTTACCGAGGGTGCCAAAAAAGGCAGTTCTTACTGCCAGTACCTTCTGGGCAGGTATTACGAGGGCAAGCCTGCCAGCCTGAATTTCTACAAGCAGGCCGTGAACAGCTCGAACAAGTTCCCGCTGGACGAATCCAAGAAGGCGAAGACAATCTCCAAGCTCGATGACATCTACGCGCAGGTCCTTCAGGGTGGCAGGTTCAAGAATGATGTGGAGTACTGGCTGAATTCGATGGACGACAAGAATTTCAGCGAGAAGAAGGAAGTCGAGAAAAACACGGAGCTGGTTAAGGTCACCACCAAGAGCGAGGCGATGAAGTGGTTTAAGACCCGGGCGGATTCCGGCGGCAAGTTCGAGAAGACCTGGTATGCCTGGCTTCTTCTGGAAGATAATGACGCGGCGAGCAAATACGACATGAAGGCTGCTTCCCTCAGGCCCGACCGGGATGTGGTGGTTGCATGGAAGATTGTACAGGAAGTCCTTTCGGAGGATCCCGACTACGCACCCGCACTGGTGTGTCAGGGACGTTGCCTGACATACGCGTACGGCACAAGGAAGAAACCCAAGGAGGCGAGGGCAAGCTTTGAAGCTGCAGCGAACCTGAACTACAGCGAGGCATGGGGCTGGCTTGCCACCACGGCGCGGGATAAGGAAGAGCAGAAGGAGTTTATCACCAACGGATGTGCCGCTGAGGACGAGTACAGCTACTATCTGTCATTCTCCCTCCTTATATGGCTCTCCGGGCAGACGGACATAAAGGATTCCCTTGTTGCGGCGGTCAAATACGGCTACATTGAGTCCTACGAGGCCCTCATAAAGCAGCGGGTACAGGATGTTTCGGTCACCTTTGACGGTGACTACAGCAACTTGGACGAGGCTTACCAGCTGGCAGTCTTTGCGGAGAATGCGGGAATAAACTCGGCGAAGGACCAGAGGCTTTACATAGAGAAGTACTACGGTGACAAGATGACCCTCTCGAGCTTCACGGTCACCGAGACCATAAACCGTGCCAAGAAGAAGGTCTCTTCCAATGCGGAGAACGCAGATGCCCTCTACGCGCTTGCCGAGGCATACGACGATGCGGGTACCCTTGTCAACGGTTCGGACGAGCTGGCTGCCAAGTATTACCTGATGGCTGCCAAGCTGGACAAGGTGGAGGCGATGGAGAAGATGGGATCCTGCTACTATTACGGCAAGGGAGTCCCAAAGAACTATGCCAGTGCGTTCCTTTGGTACAATGCAGCTGAGCTGAACGGAAGCGAGAACGTCTATCCCATAATCGGTACCATGCTCATAGAGGGCGAGGGCTGTGACAGGGACGTGGAGAAAGGCCTGGATTACTACAGGACTGAGAGCGGTCTGCACCCGACGTCGCAGGTGGTCAAGATCTTGAACTGCTTTGAGGGGCTTCCCGAATCATTCAGCCGGAAGAAGGATTAAGTATGCATCATAATATGATTCTGTCAGCCTCCGGCTGGCGAAAAATCTTTGCTGAGAGCGGCGATGCTGAAGACAGCACGTCATCCATCGGCAAGGCCAATACCCTTATTTCGACACTGATAGGGGAGACTTTTTCGGAATTCTTGCTAGAGAAGAGGCCTTCTAGAAATCCTGTCGTCATCGTGGGACGTGACACACGGCCGACCGGCGAGGAGATAGCCAAGGATCTGGTCAAGGCCCTCCTTTATTCCGGCGTTTCCGTCCACTATGTCGGTGTTACTGCGGCCCCGGAAATCATGGCGTACGCAAAGAGAGCTGATGCTTTCATATACATTTCTGCGAGCCATAATCCCATCGGGCACAACGGGATTAAGTTCGGTATGTCGGACGGGGGGGTGCTTCCCGCCAGTGAGAGCAAGCGTCTCATCGAGATGTTCGAAAAGAAGTGCGGCATTCTTACGAGTGAGGCGCACGCATGGGAAATTCTTTCCAACGTGCATGACGAGAACCTTGACAACCCCTATGCCAAGTCAGCCCATTACAAGAACGAGGCCTTGTCGGAATACGACGCCTTCATCCGGGAGGTTATCACCGGTACTTCCAGGCCTGACGAGCAGGAAAAAATTTTCTCTGTCATACGGGAATCCGTAAAAGCCAGTCCCCTGACGGTCGTCGCGGACATGAACGGTTCTGCACGGACACTTTCGGTGGACAGGCAGCTGATTGAGTCCTTCGGCATAAAGCTGGAAGCATTCAATGATCAGCCGGGCCAGATTGCTCATGCGATTATCCCGGAGCCGGAAAACTTGGTTCACTGCGCCGAACGAATGCAGAAGATGCAGGATGCCGGGGATGCTTCTGTCCTTCTGGGGTACATGCCGGACTGCGACGGCGACCGGGGAAACATCGTTTTCTGGGATGATAAGGCTGGGGAGGACAAGGTCGAGAAAGCCGCCCGCCCCTTGCCGGCGCAGGAAGTCTTCGCCCTCTGTGTCATGGCGGAAAGTGTGTTTTCCATCTGGAAAGCTGAGAACATCGGAGGAAGGGGGCTTTATAACAGGATTCTGGCGCAAAGCGGACTGCCTGCCATAATCGGGCCGACTGCGGTCGCCGTGAACGGTCCTACCTCCATGCGGGTCGATGAAATTTGCTCTAAGCTCGGCACTGATTTGTTCCGTGCCGAAGTCGGCGAGGCTAATGTTGTCCAGCTGGCACAGAAGAAGCGGAGCGAAGGCTATAATGTCAGGATTCTGGGCGAGGGCAGCAACGGCGGTAACATCACTCACCCTTCCAGGGTTCGCGACCCGCTCGCCACGTTGTTCGCCATAGTCAAACTGCTCGCCATTCGTGACAGGACGGGGGCGGACGGAAAGATAAAGAAAGGTCTTTTCCATATATGGTGCGAGAAGTCAGGACAGGAGTTCCGCTATAAGGATGACTTTACCCTCTCCGACGTGCTTGAGACCCTTCCTGTCTACACGACGACCGGGGTCAGCGAAAACCGTGCCATCCTGCAGGTCAAAACCCTGGATAAGGGCCTTCTTAAGGAACGCTTCAAGACAATCTTCCTGGAGGAGTGGCAGGCCAAGAAAGATGAGCTTGAGGCCATCTACGGCTTTGTTTCCTATGAGGCGGATACGACCAACGGCAGCAATGAGAAGAAGAATGTCTCTGACTGGAATAACGGCAATGGAGGGCTTAAAATCCGCTTCCTGGATGCTGACGGCAGGACCAGGGCTTTCATCTGGATGCGTCCGAGCGGCACGGAACCGGTTTTCCGCATTATGTGCGACGTGAAAGGAGACGAGCCTTCCGCCGAAAGGAGCCTGCTCCGCTGGGAGACCAGCATGATACGCAAGGCTGATGCGGCGGGGGATGAGGCCGTATGAAGGACGGAGACCTGATTCTTATCACTGACATGCAGAATGTCTATACCGCAGGGCAGCCCTGGGCGTGCTTGGATACGGAAGCTGCGGCCCGGCGGATTGCGGGCCTGTGCGATAAGGCCGAAGGATGTGGTAAGGATATACGGATTGCCGTAACAAAGTTCATGCCCCCGGAGGATCCTCACGGGACATGGGCGGACTACAATGTGCAGTACGCCGACATAAACTCCAATGACTGGATGAACGAGCTGCTTCCGGATATCCAGCCTCTCGCGGAAAGATATCCGGTCTACAGCAAAAGCGTCTATTCCTCGATGAGTATCCCCGCCCTGAGGGATGCGGCTTTGCACGCGGGCAGGGTCGTCATTACCGGAGTGGTCGCTGAGTGCTGTGTGCTTTTTACTGCGATAGACCTGATAGACCTGGGCTGCAAGCTGGTGTACCTGACTGACGCATGCCCGGGATTCACCAGAGAGAAAGAGGCGGCGGCCGAGCTGGTGCTCAGCGGCCTGTCCCCTCTGCACTGCCTGCTTATGACGACAGCAGAATACGAGGCTGAATGAAAATCCGCCGCCACGGCCCTGCCGGGCTTGTACTGGTCGCTTTCCTTCTGGCAAGTTCCGCGTTCTTTGCCTTTGCGGCTTTTTATTCAAGCGTCAGGCAGGAGGAATACGAGGGACTGGGGCTGCCCGTCCTGAACGTCAATACGTATGGTAAGAAAATCAGTTCCAAGGAAAAGTACCTGGACGCAGTTTACTCTCTGGACTACGGGGACCAGCACTGGGGGGGCGGCTGCAGGATCCGTGGCAGGGGCAACTCTACGTGGAACACGATAGACACTAACAAAAAGCCCTACCTGCTGAAATTGGATGATGATGAGGCCTTGCTCGGTTTGGGCAGGGCAAGGCGCTGGGTGCTGAAAGCCAGTGCGACCGATAAGAGTTTCCTTCGTGATGAGTTCGCTTTTTACCTTGCTCACCATATTTGGGACCGCTTCGCCTGGACACCCCGGCAACGGTTCGTAACCCTCATACTGAACGGCAAGTATGCGGGCCTGTACGGCTTGCAGGAGAAGGTGGAAATCCTGCCGGAGCGGGTCGGCATAAATCCGGCAGACGGCAGCGTCCTGTTCAAGATTGATGAGCACAAAAGCGAGCGGCTGAGCTTCACGAGCGAGCACGGGGCCTTGTTCAATATTGTAGATACGGACGGAGTGGAGCTGAGCTGGGATGAGTTCTTCGCGCTGAAGGATTTTGTGAACGAGCGGGAGAAGTACCTCTTCGGTGAGAATGATGACGGCGGAAGCTGGACGCAATACTTTGATCTGGACTCCCTCGTGGACTGGTATCTGATTAACGAGCTGACGAAGAACCATGACTCACGCTTCCAGGCTTCCTGCTTCATCTACTACGACAAGCCGAAGGACAAGTTCTTCATGGGGCCAGTCTGGGACTTCGACCTGTCCGCCGGTAACACCGATGCGGCAGGCTGCAGTGAGACGGACGGTTACATAACTGCACAGGGCTTCTGGTATGAGCATCTTCTGACGGATGAGGTTTTCATGGCGGCCTTGAGGAGCCGCTGGCGGGAGACCCGGGATGAAATCAGCGGGTCGATTGACGGCATACAGGACTGGGCGGACGCGCTCAGGGATGCTGCCGTGCTGAATGACAGGGCATGGAAGAGTTTCGGACACAGACAGTGGCCCAATCCGACAGGCTGGAGGAGCAGGAAGAGTTATCAGGACGAGGTTGATTACATGGTAGGATATCTTCGTGCCCGGTTGGTCTGGCTGGACAAACAGTGGGGCTAGGGTACCGAAAAAAAAGGCACGAAGCCGGAGTCTCCGATTCCAGCTTCGTGCCAGGCTGTTCTCAAGGCTAAGATGCTAACAGCCTTTCCTTTCCTTGGCGGTGGTAAACGCCATATCCTGAGTAGCCCTTTTTTGAGGGGGGGGGCAGAAGGGTCTCCATCCCTTCTGCCCCGATGCTCCTTTTTCGGCGGTACACGGAGCAGGGCCATGTACGGTCAGCCCTGCTCCTGTCGGTTCACCTGAACCTTACGATACCAACTATAGCGCATCGGGGGGCGGCGT
This sequence comes from uncultured Spirochaetaceae bacterium, assembly GCA_902796985.1. GTDB lineage: Bacteria > Spirochaetota > Spirochaetia > Treponematales > Treponemataceae > Treponema_D. The sequence continues at coordinate 8,170 of CADBRC010000083.1, read as the reverse complement.
TCATGAAACCTTTCTAAGAGAAAGATAAGAAAGCTCTTATGAGGGGGAACTTGTCATGGCAGCGTCGGGGGCTTCCCTTTTGCGCCCGAAATTCACTATATTAGTGGGGAGGTTTAATATCATGGCAAAGAAACTTACACCGATGACGCTTTTGTGCGGCTATCTGGGGGCGGGCAAGACGACCCTCCTGAACAACGTGCTGAACAACCAGCAGGGCTACAAGGTCGCCGTTATAGTGAACGACATAGGCGAGGTCAACGTAGACGCGAAGCTGATAGCGGACGGGGCAAAAATTACTGACACGAGCAGCATCGTTCCCCTGACCAACGGCTGCATCTGCTGTACGCTCAAGACCCAGCTGGCGCAGAACATAGAGAACTTGATAAAGGGCGGCAAGTACGACTACATCCTGATTGAGGCGAGCGGGGTCTGCGAACCCATGCCGATTGCCCAAGAGCTGGAGACGATTCAGAACGGCAAGCTGGATAATGTTGTCGGCGTGGTCGATGCCAAGCGGCTGGTCGATGAGTTTGCTTCCGGCGATGCGCTCCTCAAAGAGAAGGACGAGGAAGATATAGAGTCCCTGCTCGTGCAGCAGATTGAGTTCTGTTCGACTCTGGTGATAAACAAAAAGGATCTTGTGACCGAGGACGAGTTCAAGAAGGTCCGCGCGGTCATCAACGCGATTCACCCTGGGGTCAAGATTATCGAGACCGTCAAAGGCAATGCTGACGTGGGTGACATCCTCGCGACCGGAAGTTTCGACTTCGAGTCAGTCTACTCAAGTGCGGGCTGGTGCAAGAAGCTGGAGGAGGACGAGGACGAGGACCATGATGAGCATGAGGAGCATGGGCACCATCATCATGATGACGATGACGACGATGATGACGGGCACGAAGGGCATGAACACCATCATCACCACGAGCACCGGCATGAAGGTGAGAGCGAGGATGAATACGGAATCGGTACGATGATTTATTACCGCCGCAAACCCTTCGACAGGCAGAAGCTGGATAAGTTCTGCGACGGTTGGCCCAAGAACATCATCCGCTGCAAGGGACTCATGTGGTTTGCGGACGAGCCGGATATGGCTTGGGTCTTCGAGACGAGCGGCAGACAGATTCAGGCAGGCTATTCCGGTCAGTGGATTGCCGCCGTTCCCCCGGCGGAACGGGAGCAGATTCTCCGGGAGAACCCCAAAATCCGCGACGAGTGGGATAAGAATGTGGGTGACCGCATGATAAAGCTCTGCGTCATCGGGCAGAACCTGGACCGGGAAGCTATCTCCAAGGCCCTGGACGGCTGCCTTGCATAAGGAGAATTGGCCCGGGAAAAGCTTTCCGGGCTGGTTTTCCGAAAACGTTTGCGTAAAAAGTCAGATTTCCGTTGCAAAAATCCCCTTCTCGTTTTATAGTAATATAACAAGGAGGGGTGTTTTTATGCCTGTCACATTGAAGGACATCGCCACAGCCTGCAACGTTTCGTTCTCGACCGTCAGCAAGGCCCTGAAGAACAGTCCTGAGATAAGCCAGAAGACGATAGACGCAGTGAATAAGAAGGCGATGGAGCTGGGCTACCACCCTAACGCCGCTGCCATAGCCCTGCGCACGAACCGCTCATACGACATAGGGGTCATCTTCGAGGATGTAACCGGATCAGGCCTCCAGCACCAGTATTTCGCCCGCATCTTCGATTCGATAAACGAGAGCGCGAACAAGGCGGGCTACGACATCACCTTCCTGAGCAATGTGGGCAAACGCAACTATCTTGCACAGGCCAAGTACCGGGGCTGTGACGGCATCATAATAGTGAACTGTTCTTTCCGCCGGGCGGATGTAAAAGAACTGCTGGAGAGCGGTATTCCGATATGTACGCTGGACAGAAACCTGAAGGACGCGCATCCTTCGGTGATGAGCGACAACAGCGACGGCTTCCGTTCCCTGATGGAATTCATTCTGGGGAAGGGGCACAGAAAAATTGCCTTCGTTCACGGGGATCCGACCGATGTGACGCGGATGAGGTTGTCCGTGTATCGTTCCATGCTTAAGAAGTATGGCCTGGAGCTTCCCAGAGAATATGTAGTCGCTGCTACCTACCACCTGCCGGAGACGACCAAGCAGGCGACGCTCGATTTGCTGGGGCTTCCCGACAGGCCCACCTGCATCATTTATCCGGACGACTTCTCCGCGCTCGGCGGCATAGACGCGCTCGTCAAGAGCGGTGTTGCGCCGGGCAAGGACATAAGCATAGCAGGCTACGACGGCATCTTCCTGTCCAAGATAATTACGCCCCGTCTGGCGACCTGGGAGCAGAACAGTCCCGAGATAGGCCGCCAGCTCGTCATGCAGCTCCTGTCCAGCATAGAGTATCCGGAAAGCTTCTCTCCCACGTCGATAAAGGTATCGGGCCGTCTGGTGGAGGGGGAGAGCGTCGTTGACCTGAACCTGTAACCTTTGACCCCCTGTTTGGTTCATTTTGCAGACCCCCAAAAAAACGAAAGTTTTTTGAAAAATATTTGTTGACAAATAGAAAAGAGGGTTTATAATGAAGGTATGCTACAACGTTGTAGTACGTGTGGCATAAATATAAATTGTTTTCATTTATTAGGAGGAAAACATGAAAAAGGCATTGATTGTTGCTGCGGCCGTTGCTTGCGCCGCTACGACTCTGGCTGTCGCCGCAAAGAAGAAGGACGTTCCCCAGGGAAAGGTTCTGAACATCTACTGCTGGAACGAGGAGTTCCAGTCAAGGTTCAATGACTTCTATGCTGCCAAGCTGCCCAAGGATGTGAAGGTCAACTGGATCATCACTCCGAACCAGGGCAACGCCTACCAGAACAAGCTGGACGAGACTCTTCTCGCTCAGGACAAGGCAAAGGCCGATGACAAGATTGACCTCTTCCTCGTTGAGGCTGACTATGCGTTGAAGTATGTCGACACTGACTTCACCCTCGATGTGAAGAAGGATATCGGCTTGACCGACGCTGATTTGGCTCAGCAGTACAAGTACACCAAGGATGTCATGACGACCACCAAGGGCAAGAAGCTCAAGGGTGTCTCCTGGCAGGCCTGCCCCGCTGGTTTCATCTATCGCCGCTCCTTCGCCAAGCAGGTTCTCGGAACCGATGATCCGGTGCAGGTTCAGGCTCAGCTGAACAGCTGGGACAAGTTTGACGCTGTTGCTGCCAAGATGAAGGCTGCCGGATACTTCATGCTCTCTGGCTTTGATGATGACTTCCGCGTCTTCTCTGACAACATCTCTGCTCCTCTCGTGAAGGGCAACAAGATTAACATCGATCCCCAGATCCGCCGCTGGGTCAAGCAGACCAAGGAGTACACGGACAAGGGTTACAACAACAAGGCCAACCTCTGGTCTGCCGAGAGCGGACAGGGTGCCGGAAAGAACGGAAAGGTCTTCGGATACTTCGGACCGGGCTGGTTCATCGACTTCTGTCTCGCTGGTTGGGCCGCTGATGATGCTTCTCAGCCCTACGTGACCGGAAACGGAAGCTGCGGTGACTGGGCATTCTGCGAGGGACCCCAGGGCTTCGCTTGGGGCGGAACGTGGATTTGTGCCGCTAAGGGAACCGACAATGCTGCCCTGATCAAGGACATCATGTACACGCTGACCTGTGACAAGGCAACCGCCAAGAAGATCGCCGAGCAGACCGGTGACTTCACCAACAACGAGGCCGCTATGACCGAAGTTGCCAACGGAAGCTACAAGAGCACCTTCCTCGGCGGACAGAACCACCTCGCTCTTCTTCTCCAGAACGCGAAGAAGATCGACAAGAGCAAGGTCTCTGCCTACGATCAGGGAATCACCGAGAAGCTGATGGCTGCGATGGCTGACTACTACAATGGAAAGGTCACCGAGGATCAGGCTTGGAACAACTTCTACACCTCCGTTAAGGAGCTGTATCCGAACCTCAAGAAGTAACTTAGAGTTACGGATGAGCAGGGGCTGAGCCCCTGATACAAGGTCGGCCGCACAATTCTGGTGTGGCCGGCCTTTTTTGCTTTTATTCGTGCCAAGAGGCTGATACCCCGATGCGCTACATCGGGTTTTGTAAACCTGTTGCAACAGGCTCGATTATATAATCTCGGGAATATCAATATTTTTCATTGACAACAGCTTGTATTGGGGGGTATAATGAAATTGGGAGGCTACAACGTTGTAGTTTTTTCCCCTTGGAGGACTACGATGAAAAAGATTCTGAAAGCGGCCCTTGCCGCTTCCTCTCTGGTCATTGCATTCTCAAGCTGCGGTACAAAGGAGACGGTTCCCGCTTCCTCAAGCTCTGCCAAGTCTGTGGGGCCTGCCGGAACGTCCGGCGGCAAGGTGCTGAACATCTGCGTGTGGAACGAGGAATTCCAGGAGAGGTTCAATAAATTTTATGCCAAGAGGCTGCCCTCCGATGTAACCGTAAAATGGATTCTCACTCCCAACCAGGGCAGCGCGTATCAGGACAAGCTGGACGAATACCTGCTTGCCCAGAGCGAAGCCGCTGCTGATGCAAAGATAGACCTGTTCCTCGTTGAGGCTGACTATGCCCTGAAGTACGTCAACACGGACTATACCCTCGACGTGAAAAAGGAAATTGGACTGACTGATGATGATCTTTCCCAGCAGTACAAGTATACAAAGGATACCATGACGGACGACAGGGGCAACCTCAAAGGGGTCTCCTGGCAGGCCTGTCCCGCCGGCTTTATTTACCGCCGTTCATTCGCCCGGAAGGTCCTCGGTACCGATGATCCTGAGGAGGTGCAGCGGCAGCTGGACTCTTGGGACAAGTTTGATATCGTTGCGGCCAAGATGAAGGCGAACGGCTATTACATGCTCTCCGGTTTTGACGATGCGTTCCGCGTATTCACTGACAACGTGACCTCGCCGTGGGTCGTCAACGGAAAAATCAACATTGACCCCCAGGTACGCCGCTGGATTCAGCAGACCAAAGAGTACACGGACAAGGATTACAATGCCAAGGCAAATCTCTGGTCTGCCGAGAGCGGGCAGGGGGCCGGAAAGAACGGAAAGGTCTTCGGATACTTCGGTCCGGGCTGGTTCATTGACTTTTGTCTTGCCGGCTGGGCGGCTGACGATGCTACCAAGCCCTATGTGGCCGGAAACGGGAGCTGCGGTGACTGGGCATTTTGCGAGGGGCCGCAGGGCTTCTCGTGGGGCGGTACCTGGATTTGTGCTGCCCGCGGGACGGACAACCTTGACCTCGTAAAGGACATCATGTATGTGATGACCTGTGACAAGGAGACCGCCAAGCGGATTTCCGAGCAGACCGGCGACTTTACCAACAATGAGGCCGCAATGAGCGAGATGGCGCACAGTGATTACCGGAACGAGTTCCTCGGCGGACAGAACCACCTTGCCCTTCTGCTTCAGAACGTGCGGAAGATAGATAAGAGCAACATCTCTCCCTATGATCAGGGAATGACCGAGAAGTTGATGGGTTCCATGACTGACTATTTTCATGGGGCCGTCTCCGAGGATCAGGCCTGGAACAACTTCTTCATCGCCATCAAGGAGATGTATCCCAACCTTAAGAGATAGGGGAGATTGCATGAACAGGACATAAACCTCCTAATAAATAAAAAAGCAACGCTTTTTGCCTGCCATATCCGCTATGGCAGGTTTTTTTATTTGACACGGAACTGATATTTGTCTAGAATAACAGGCATTGTATAATCGGGATGGCACCGGGAGTTTTTTATGGATAAGAGGAAGTGGTTTTTCAGGGGCTCTGCAACGCTTATTTGCGCTGTGTCTCTGTGTTTGACGGCATGCGGCGGCAAGACACCCAGCCCTGAGCCTCAGGGGGGGCAGGACGCAAGGGGTCCCCAGATGAAAGACGGGGGCAGGATGGTCTTCGGCTTCGCGACGGAGCTGAACAACTTCGATCCCTTCTCCTCGATGACTGCGGACGCCAGATCAATCAGTTTTAACATCTTTGACGGGCTTGTTCGGGTGGAGAGCGACGGAAGCTTTGTTCCGGCCCTTGCCGAGGATTACTCCGTCTCCACGGACTCCCGGACCTGGACGTTCAGGCTCCGCAAGGGAGTCAAATTCCACGACGGCAAAGTATTGACTAAGGATGACGTGCTCTATTCGATCCAGAAGGCTGTGGACGGGGGCGTGACGGGCTATAAGGCCATACAGTCTTTCTCCTTTGATCATGCCGGTGAGAATCTGACCATAACGCTCTCCGAGCCGGATGCGGGCTTCATGGTCTACCTTACGACCCCGATTGTCCAGAAGGACGCAAAGGATCTTGCTACGCACCCGGTCGGGACGGGACCGTACAGCTTCAAGGAGTATGTCGAGCAGGATCACATCACCCTTTCCCGGAACAATGCCTACTGGGGCAAAAAAGCCCACTTGGACACCATCGTCATCAAATTTCTGGCGAGCCAGGCGGATTTCCTGCTGAATTTCAAGGCGGGCAGCATAGACGGTTTTTCAGCCAATGCGGACACAGTGGAGCAGCTGAACCGCGACGAGATAAACCTGTACCCGCGCAATTCCAACTCCGTGCAGCTTTTCGCCCTGAACAATAAATTCGGCCCCTTTAAGGACAAGAATGTCCGAAAGGCAATCTGCTATATGATTGACGCGGAGACGATAATCCGCACTGTGAATTACGGTTACGGGGTCAAGGCTTCCAGTCCCCTTATCCCCGCCCTGTCCAAGTACTATGCATCCGAGACAGACTTCAATTACATAAAGGACGAAGACAAGGCGAGGCAGCTCCTCAGCGAGTCTGCTTATCCCAACGGTTTCTCCTTTACGATTACGGTTCCTTCCAACTACAGCGTCCATGTCAAAACGGCGGAAGTTATTGTCGGCGAGCTCGCCAAACTGGGAATCAAAGCCGAGCTGAAGCAGGTGGACTGGGCGACATGGCTTCAGCGGGTCTACAGCGAGAAGGACTATGAGGCTACGGTTGTGTCGTTTGACGGTCACTATGCCTATCCGACGGCGTTCCTGGCCCGTTACTGCTCGACCGCGAAAAACAATATGGTAGGTTTCTCCAGCACGGAGTATGACAAGACCTACATGAAGGCGGTTTCTACGACCAGGGAAGAGGAGCGGATCGCGTTCTTCGGACAGTGCCAGAGAATCCTGAGCGAGGAGGCCGCGAGCGTCTTTTTGGAGGACATATCCATGCTCTCCGTATACAACAAGAATTTTCAGGGCTGTAAGGATTACCCCCTGTATGCCCTTGATTTGTCGGCGATATACGCCGTCGAGTAAAAACTTCGAGTGAGGTTAGAAAACCATGGAACTTGAGACCAAATGCATTCAGGCCGGCTACTCTCCCAAGAACGGGGAGCCGCGCATGATTCCGATTATACAGAGTACCACGTTCAAGTACGACACGAGCGAGGATATGGGCAAGCTGTTTGACCTGGAGGCGAGCGGCTATTTCTACACCCGCCTGCAGAACCCTACGAACGACATGGTCGCAGCGAAGATTGCCTCACTGGAGGGCGGGACGGCGGCGATGCTTACCTCTTCCGGGCAGGCGGCCAACTTCTTTGCCGTGTTCAACATCGCAACAGCTGGTGATCATGTGGTCGCTTCTTCTTCGATATACGGAGGCACCTTCAACCTCTTCAACGTGACGATGCGCAAGATGGGGGTGGAATTCACTTTCGTCAGTCCTGACTGTTCGGACGCAGACCTGGAGGCCGCCTTCAGGCCCAACACTAAGGCGGTTTTCGGAGAGACCATAGCGAACCCCGCGCTGACGGTGTTTGACATCGAGCGTTTTGCCAGGGCTGCCCACGCACACGGAGTTCCGCTCATCGTGGACAATACTTTCGCGACCCCGGTCAACTGCCGTCCGATTGAGTGGGGGGCGGACATCGTGACCCATTCGACGACCAAATACATGGACGGGCATGACTCCTGCATCGGCGGCGCGATTGTTGACGGGGGCAAGTTCGACTGGATGGCGCACAAGGATAAGTTCCCCTGCCTCTGCACCCCGGATGAGTCCTACCACGGCATAACCTATGCCGAGAAGTTCGGGAAAGAGGGTGCATTTATTACGAAGGCAACCGCGCAGCTCATGCGCGACTTCGGCTCGATGCCTTCAGCGTACTCCGCGTATGTGCTCAATTTGGGTCTCGAAAGCCTGCATGTGCGGATG
>CADBRC010000082.1 GCA_902796985.1 uncultured Spirochaetaceae bacterium | reverse complement strand
TTGGTTCGAAGCTGCGCTACCCCTTCCCCTACAAGCCGCCTCGTGTTATAATAGACGGACTTTGTAAGGAGTGTACGACGATGAAAGAGCTGATGTTGGGCAACAAGGCGCTGGCGCGCGGACTGTATGAGGCTGGGGTCTGCCTGGCCAGTTCCTATCCGGGAACCCCCAGCACGGAGACGACCGAGGAGGCCGTTAAGTATAAGGAGATTTACTGCGAGTGGGCGCCCAATGAGAAGGTTGCCCTTGAGGTCGCCTTCGGGGCAAGCCTTGCAGGCAAGCGGAGCTTCTGCGCGATGAAGCACGTGGGCCTGAACGTCGCCGCCGACCCCATGTTCACCATTTCCTACACTGGGGTCAACGCAGGCCTGGTGATAAACGTCGCTGACGACCCGGGAATGCACTCCTCCCAGAACGAGCAGGATTCCCGCCATTACGCGGTTGCCGCAAAAATTCCCATGCTGGAGCCGTCCGACTCAGAAGAGGCCCTTTCGTTTACTAAGAAAGCATATGAGATTTCCGAGGTGTACGATACTCCTGTCCTGCTCAAGATGTGCACGCGCGTCGCCAACTCCCAGAGCATCGTGGAGACCGGAGACAGAATAATGCCGCCCGCCCGGCCATACAAGAAGGATGCGGGCAAGTACGTCATGGCCCCCGCAAATGCGAGAAGGCGGCACCCCTTCGTTGAGGAGAGGATTGCCCGGCTCGCAGAGCTTGCGGAGACTTCCGGCCTGAACCGCATCGAGATGGGCGGGACTAAGCTCGGCATCATCGCTGACTCCACCTGCTACCAGTATGCGAAAGAGGTTTTCGGCACGGAGGCTTCCATACTCAAGATAGGAATGTGCTACCCGCTCCCGGAGAAGATGATACGCGAGTTCGCCTCCAAAGTGGACCGTCTGGTCGTCATCGAGGAGCTGGACCCAATAATTGAAAGCTTCTGCAAATCACTCGGCCTTGCCGTCGAGGGGAAATCCCTCTTTCCCGCTGTAGGAGAGCTGTCACAGAACTTGATCCGAGAGAAACTCGGGGCTGCCCTGGGACTCACGGTGAACGGGGGCTGTACGGAGATAGGAGACCTTCCTGTCCGCCCGCCGGTCATGTGCGCGGGCTGCCCGCACCGGGGGCTTTTCTACACGCTCGGCAAGAACAAATGCACGGTGATGGGGGATATCGGCTGCTACACGCTCGGGGCTTCCGCTCCCCTCAATTCGATTGATGCGGTCGAATGCATGGGCGCATCGGTCAGTTCGATCCACGGATTCAACAAGGCGAATGGCGGCGAGAGCGAGGGCAGGACGGTCGCGGTCATCGGCGACTCCACCTTCGTCCACTCCGGCATGACCGGGCTTGCCAACATAGCATACAACCAGAGCAACTCCACCGTCATTATACTGGACAACTCAATTACGGGCATGACCGGCCACCAGCAGAATCCGACCACCGGCTACAATATCAAGGGAGACCCGGCGGGAAAGATAGACCTGGAGGCATTGTGCCACGCGATGGGGATAGGGCGCGTCCGCGTCGTTGACCCCTACGACCTTGAGGCTACGGACAAGGCGGTGAAGGAGGAGCTTGCCGCCCCGGAGCCGTCCGTCATCATCAGCCGCCGCCCCTGCGCCCTGCTCAAGTACGTCAAGCACAAGGCTCCGCTGCGCGTCGATCCGGAAAAGTGCATAGGCTGCAAGAGCTGCATGCGCATAGGCTGCCCGGCGGTAGCCATCAAGGACGACAAGGCCCATGTCGACGCCACGCTCTGCGTGGGCTGCGGGGTCTGCAGCCAGCTCTGCCCCGTTTCGGCCTTCGAAAGCACGGCAGCGGAAAAGGAGGCCTGATCAATGGAAACGAAGAACATCATGATAGTAGGCGTAGGCGGTCAGGGAAGCCTTCTTGCCAGCAAGCTGCTCGGCAGGCTCCTCCTTGAACAGGGCTACGACGTAAAGGTGTCCGAAGTACACGGAATGAGCCAGCGCGGAGGAAGCGTCGTGACCTACGTGCGCTACGGAGACAAAGTATACTCGCCAGTAATAGATAAGGGCGAAGCCGATGTGATAGTATCCTTCGAGCTGCTCGAAGCCGCAAGATGGCTTGAATACCTCAAGCCCGGCGGACAGATCGTCACCTCGACGCAGATGATAGACCCCATGCCGGTCATCACGGGAGCGGCAAGCTACCCTGAAGACCTTGCAGAAAAAATGAAAGCCGCAGGCGCAAAGGTCGACGCGCTCGACTGCCTGGCGCTCGCGGAGGAAGCAGGCAGCAGCAAGGCTGTCAATCTCGTTCTCATGGGCAGACTAAGCCACTATTTCGACATGCCCGACGAGGTTTGGAAGGAGACGATAGCGGCCGTAGTGCCGCGGAAGTTTATTGACCT
>CADBRC010000081.1 GCA_902796985.1 uncultured Spirochaetaceae bacterium | reverse complement strand
GTGGACGGCGACACGCTGGATGTCCAATTCCTTGGGAATGTTCCTCCCGAGTGCGACAGGCAGAACCAGCGGGTGCGGCTCATCGGGGTGGACACGCCCGAATACTACAAGAAGGTCAGGCAGCCCTATGCGGATGAAGCGAAGAAATACACGGGACGCTGTTTGGGGACGAACATGCTTTTGCAACTGGACTCCGCCACCTCATACAAGGACCGCTACGGACGGCTCCTCGCATACCTGTATGCGGAGGACGGCAGCATGCTCAACTACGACCTGGTACAGAACGGCTACGGACGCTACTACGGGAAGTTCAAGTTCAACAAGCAGAACATGGCGAGCTTCAGCACTGCAGAAGCATACGCGAAGGAGCACAGGCTGGGCCTCTGGGGACTGGAGGAACAGCCTTCAGATTAGAAAAACCCCGCGGGCAGATGTTCTTCACGGACAACGGCCGTCCCCTTTTGGCAAGGGCTTTCGGTGCCATTTTGAGCACTTTCACTCGGTTTTTCGATGCCATTTTAAGCACTTTCACCCAGTTTTTCGGTGCCATTTTGAGCACTTATGCTTGATTTTTCGGTGCCATTTTTGTACACTTATGGCATGGAATACTCGGCGCGGAACATAGACAGGAACCTTCTCAACTGGAAAAATGAAAAAGAACGGAAGCCCCTGCTTTTACGAGGTGCACGCCAGGTCGGAAAAACCTCTGCCGTCAGGGAGCTTTCAAGGCACTTTGATTATTACGTCGAGATAGATTTTCTGAATTCGGAAAACGCGGACATCGCGGATTTGTTTTCACAGAAGTCTTCCATACAAGATCTGTGCCAGAAGATTTCCATAATAAAGAACGTTCCCGTTCAGGCAGGAAAGACCCTGCTGTTCCTTGATGAAGTCCAGGCATGCCCCGCAGCTATTGAAAAACTCAGATATTTCTACGAGCAGGAGCCGGACCTGCATGTGATAGCCGCAGGTTCCCTTTTGGAATTTGCGCTGGAAGAGCTTCCGTCTTTCGGCGTCGGGCGCATCCGCTCGGTTTTCATGTACCCCCTCAGCTTTGCGGAATTCCTCGGCTTCCAGAACATGGACGCGCTTTGTCGTGAGATGGATGCTGCAAGTCCCCAAGCTCCACTGCCGGACATATTTCACAAGAAGCTGCTGGAGCAGCTGCGGATTTTCCTGCTCACGGGGGGAATGCCGGAAGTCGTCTCATCGTGGTGCAGTGACCACGATTTTTTCAAATGCCGCCAGATTCAGAACGATCTTTTGATTTCGTATCAGGATGACTTCGCGAAATATCGCAAAAGGATTCCCGCAACACGGATTCAGGAGGTGTTCCGTTCCGTTGCGGAACAGGGGCAGGGCAAGTTCGTCTATAAGAAGGCCGGGCCGGACATCCGTTCCAGCCAGATAAAGACAGCGCTGGAGACGCTGATACTGGCCGGGCTTGTGTACCCGGTCACGCACACAGCAGCAAACGGCATCCCCCTGGGGGCTGAAATCCGCGAGGACTACCGGCGGATGATTTACTTCGACACGGGACTCCTGCAAAGGCAGCTGAACCTCAAGGCAGAGGACATCCTTGTATCTGACGATCTGGACGTGATAAACAAAGGCGCGGTTGCAGAAAGCTTCATCGGCACGGAACTCATGAAGGCAGCCCCGGTTTACGAGCGAAGCGAACTGTACTGCTGGCACCGGGAGGAAGCGGGAAGCAACGCGGAAGTCGATTATGTAATCCAAAACGGAAATGAAATCATTCCAATCGAAGTGAAGGCAAGCAAGAAGGGCTCCATGCAGAGCCTCAGGCAGTTTCTGTCCTTAAAGAAAAGGCCATACGGCATCCGCACGTCTTTGGAGAACTTCTGTGAATACGAGGATATAAAAGTATATCCCCTTTATGCGATAAAGAACGCCCTTAGCCCGGAAGTGCGCCTGTAGATGCCCCTTCCGTTCGCAAGTTGTGGCGTTGACAAGTTCCGCCCCGCAAGCTCAGCTCTTGAGCAGCTCCTCCAGCTCGGCGGAAGCCTGCTCGTACGACCTGAACACGATTCCCGAAAAGCCCTCCCTGCGGGCACCGGCAATGTTTTCCTCCACGTCATCCAGAAAGACGCATTCAGAGGCGGTCAGTGAGTAGCGGGAAAGCAGCAGCTGGTAAATCTCAGGATCGGGCTTGATGACCTGCTCGAATCCGGAAACGACCTTGCCGTCTATGCAGTCCAGAAAGTCAAAGGCGTTCTGCTCGTTGACGGACCAGAGCCATGCCGGATAGTTGGAAAGGAGAAAAACCTTGTAGCCCCGCTCCCTCAGCGATGAGAGCCAGCCCCGGGAATAGGAGAAAGGCTCTACGAAGTTCCAGACGGCCTTCTCGAAGAAAAAATCTATGCCATCCTGCACGGAAGAGGGATGCCCTTCCTTTATGGCGGCAAGGACATCCTCCTTCTTCATAACGCCCCTGTCCAGTTCCCGCCATATCGGGTTGCCGAGAGTCGCCCTGACGGTCTCCTCCGCCTTTGCCTTGTCAAATCCAAGGTCAGTCATCGCCTCCTCAGGCCTCACGCGGACCAGCACCGAGCCGACGTCAAAAACAATGTTCCGTATCATACGCAGACATCTTACAACAGTTTGAGGCTTTTGAAAACAGGCAGGACGGTTCCGGGGGCTGTCAGCCCATAATCCGGCTGATGACCTCTTCAGAGGAAAGCTCGTAGTAGAGCAGCCCGTAAATTGACGCCGCCCCTACGACTTTGCGCCCGTACTCCCGGGTTTCGCTGATCGGCAGCATCTCCAGAAAGAGGTCATTCGGCAGTGCGGATTCCCGGCCTTTAAGCTCGTCGCGGGAGCTCAGAGCCCAGTTACGGACCCTCGTAATTCCTGCATTGTAGGCGAAGACCGCAAGAATCTGCGACCCGTCCAGCCGCCGTATCATCTCGGATATATAATAGGAGCCGAAGCGGATGTTCGTAGCACTGTCAGTCAGGTCGTACTTGGTCAGCTTGAGCTTCTTTGCCACATCTCCGGCGGTCATCTCCATCAACTGGGTCAGGCCGATCGCGCCCGCGGAACTGATGACGGTCGGGTCAAAGAAACTCTCACTCCGTATGAGCGCATACATAAGCTGCTCGTCCACCTTGTACTCGGTACAGTACTCGCTGACCTTGGCAGAAAATGAGCGGGGAAAGGAAAGGGTGAAGAGGCTGTCGTCCAGCCCGGACAGGCCGGCCTCGCTGTTGAAAAGTTTGCGGGAGGCCATGCGGATGGACTGGGTATAGTAGCCCTCCTGATTCTTGCCGCAGCTGAAAAGGAAGCTTGAAAGCTTCCGCACCGTATCCATCCCTATAACGTCCTTATAGTTCTGCCACTCATCGTATATCTTCTCAGGAAAGCCGAAGTCCGCGTAGCCCAAAAGCAGCTCCTCGGCATCCTCATTCCGCAGGAACTCCCTGTCCTGCCGCAGGAGCCTCAGCCGCTCCACCAGTTCCGTCCTGCCCACGCCCAGACGGGAAGCGGCAAGCATCCGGTAATAGAAGTCGGTACCGCTGTCCAAAGCCGCGTTCATCAGGCTGAAAGCCTCGTTCTCCGCGTCCATGTCCTTCGGCTTGTATATGCCTTCCTGCAGGAGCCGCGCCGAGACATAGCAGAACTTGGCAGCACTCTCCTTGCTCGCAAAATCCTTAAGCAGGCCGGCAGTTTTAACGTACAGTCCCCAGAACTGTCCCGACAGCAGGCGGTAGGAAAGCGAGTCCAAAAAGTCATCAAAGTAGTAGGGGTCATGCCATTTGTCCCGGTAGCGTTCCAGAACCTTGACGGCTGCTTCCGGCGAGGCTTCCAGCGAAGACAGGAAGTAGTACCAGAGCGCATTGTCATAGAGCTTGTCGTCCGCCTTGCCCGATACGTCCTTCGCCGTTGCGAGGGCAGCCTTGTAGCACTCCCCTGCCTTGTCCCGCATGCCTTTCGCCCGGTCGTACAGGCGGGCAGCGTAGAAATAGAAGTAGAACTGACAGGTGTTCGTCGTAGCCGCATACTTTTCCAGAAAAGCTGCGTTCTCGGCGGACTCCGCTGATCCGTACAGGAGGCACTTGCCAATGGCACTCGCTATCTGAGCGGTCATCCTGCCCCCTCCATCCATGAATTCTTTGGTCAGGGGGAGGGCAGATCCGTAGTTTCTGTTATAGATGAGGGAAAGCATCCTGACGACCTTGGGGACGGCCGCCAGCTCAGAGTAGAGGCTGTACTGCAGCCTGTCAAAGGGACGCTCAGTGCACCACACCAGAAATTCTTTGGAAAAGCGGGAGTCATGCTTCTCGTTCATCGACCGGAGCCGGTAGTATGCGATGTTGTTGTGGCAGACGGCAAGATCAAGTCCTTCCGTCGCACTTATTATCTTTGCATATTCATTATTCGCGTACAGCTCGCGGCAAAGGGGGAGCAGAGCAGCCTCGTCCTTGTACTCCTCATAGAGGTCGGACAGGGCCTTGATCCGGGTGTCCATCCCGTCCTCACTCCTGGCGAGCTCCTCCTTCGCCCTTCTGGCAATCAGGGGGTTCTCGCTCCGGCTGGCAGCCCTCAGCTGCCGCTTGCCCTTCGTTTCCTCGCCCATCTGCATGGAGCGAAGGCCCATGAAGAACTCAGTCCCCCTGCCGTATTTCTCCTGCGCGCTCTCCTCAACCTGCTTCTTGCGGCTGCAGCTGGCATTCATGATGAGGAAAACGGAGACCAGGGCGGACAGCAGGGCGGCCTTTTTTCTCATGGGCTATTCTGCCGGAATGAGCAGGATGGAGCCGGTCTGTATGAAGTTCGGGTTCTTCAGGTGGTTGTACTCCGCCAGAACCGTGTATTTCCACGGGTTCTTGTAGTATGCGTTCGCGATGTCCCAGAGCGTATCGCCCCAGACGACCTTGTACTGGATGTCCGGAATTTTCTTGACATTCCTGACCGGGGTTTCCGGCACGACGACGGAAGGCACGGACGCGATGACAATCTCGTTCTCCTTGGCGGGAACGCTCTCCACCTTGGGAAGGGGCGCGGACACGCTGGCAGCAGAGGCGGGCTTTATCAGATCTCCCGCAGAGCTCTGCTCCTTCTCCGCCCCGGTATCCTTGACCTCCGGGGTTCCGTTACCGCCGACGGAGGTTTTGCCCTCGGGCCGTGCGGAAGACCGCTTGTCGCTCATCGCGATTGCCTGCGAACCATCCCGGCGCAGGACATTGAACTTGGTCGGTATGACAAAGAGGAAGAAGAGGCAGAGAATACAGATAACCGCACATGCAATGCAGACTATCATCGGAATCCTTGTTCCGCGCTTCTCTTCCTCGTAGCCGTCGGAAGACTTGCCTTCCATGGTCTCCTTGTCGTAGAGATTGTCGAACATATTGTTGGGCGTGAAGGACGAACCGGACACAGACCTGTCAGAATCCTCGTCCAGATCAAGCGACGGCCAGTCAGAAGCCGAATGCAGGCTGGAGTCAAAGTCGTCGAACGCACTTGATGAAGCGGACGCGTATGAAGATGATGACGCCCTGTCAAAGTCCGGCAGTTCAAAGCTCGTGTCGGCTTCTTCCGTCACGGAATCGTCGAAGCCCAAATCAGGCAGCTCGAAATTATCTGCAGCAGCAGACTCCTCAGCGGAATCGTCCAAGGCAAGGCTGCTTATCGCCGCAGTTTCCGCGCCAGCCCAAGGATCATCATTGTCAAGGGACTTCGCCGGTTCGGTCTCGGTAACCGGACCTTCATCAAAAAGATTCAGGCTGGGCAGATCCATCGTGTCCAGATCATCGGAACCGTCCTGCTCATCAGAAACTTCCGCCTCCGGCAGGGACCGGTCGACAGCCTCTGCCGGCTCTGCATCCGCAGTCTCTTCTATCTCCGTCTGGACCAGCGGCTCGGACAGGTCGGACAGATCGCCGCTGCCTTCCGCATCGAACGAGGCAAGCTCCAGGTTCTCTTCGTCCAGATTATCGTCATCGCTGGCCGTCTTGTCGTCATCGACCGCCGAAAGCACCGTGTCATCACCCGCAAAGGACGGGGACGCGGAAAGCTCCTCATTGCTGTCGTCCAGCCCGCCCGTGCTCCACTCGGGCAGGGTTCCCAGTTCCTCAAAGCCGTCATCGGCAGCCGGACTCCCGTCAACCTCCGCGGTCTCCTCAGATGCCATACCGGCCTCGTCAGCCTCGGCATTGTCCGCAAGCTCCTTGAAGCCGAAGTCAGGCTGATCCGCCCCCGCGTCGAGTGCCCCCAGGGTATCGGGCATTTCCAGAGGCTCATCCCCTGTGGAATCCACAAACTCGGCATCCTTGGGAAGGGCATCTTCTGCCGAGATTTCCTCAATCGGCTCCTCGGCGACTTCATCCTTCATTTTATCCGTACTGCCATCAAAATCATCGAACGCGAAAGATTCGCTGTTGGGTGAAGGGCCTATCACTTCGTTCTCCTCCTGGGAATCGGCGTCCTTGCCTATGTTCGAGATGTCATTGACGATTTCATCAAAAGAGCTGTCTGCTTTCTCATCCTCCGTGCCGTCCTTCTCGGGGGCCTTGAAGATGTCCTCCATTTCCTTAACGTACTCGTTCGGGCTTCCTGTGTCGGCGGGAACATCCCTGGCCGCGGGAACATCCCTGGCCGCGGGAACGGGACTTGCCGTCTGGTCCTGATGATGGCCAAGCTCTATGGGTTCGTCTATCTCCTCCCCGTCTTTCAGGGAAAGGTCGGAATCCCGGGAAGGGTGCTTCTCCGCAACCGCGCCGGAAAGAGAAGAAAGGCTGACCGTACGGGAGGACTGCCGTCCGGTCTCGGGGTCGTTTATCTCAGCGGAGACGGAACCGTCTTCCCCAAGCTCTATGTTAAAGCTGAGATTGGGATCCCCGTTGGTATGCGGGTTCAGGTTGTCTATTTCGAGGGTATCGATGTACTGTGCGTCCTGCATCGTCCCGCTCGGGGAGCGGAACAAATCCACGTGCACGGTCGTCTGGTTGTCCTTGACGGTCGTCAGCGATATGTTCTTCTTTCCGGGCATTCCGTCTTCCAGAATCGGGTAAAAAGAGCCGTCGGCCAGCTTGATTCCTATTTTATCCATCAGATAACCTCTTGATTCTAGTATAGCTGAAAAAGCCTACTTCATCTAGATTATCGGCGGCGGGGACGGGTATTTTAACGGGTATCTTTAAGGGATTTTTCCCTGCGGGAGCCGAATTTAAAACAAAAGCACATTCTTAAATCGACAAATTCGCCATTATGGTATATTATAGAAGAAAATCTTCACAACAGAGGTAACTATGAAATTCAGGAACATTCGCGCGGCTCTTTCCGGTGCCGCGGCAATCGTGGCAGCCACGGCCCTCGCGGCATGTGCCAGCACCGGAAGCAGCACGGGCGGCACGTCCAAGGTCCCCGACAGGAGCGTGGAGCTGGTCAAGGACATGAAGATAGGATGGAACCTGGGCAACACGCTCGACGCCTTTGAGGACGGAGCACGGAATCAGGGGCTTGCATCCGAGACCTGCTGGGGACAGCCAAAGACCACCCCGGAGATGTTCAAGGGCCTGTACCGGTCGGGAATCCGTACCGTCCGCATCCCGATTACCTGGCACAACCACATCGCCGACAACAACTATACGATAGATCCGGACTGGATGGCCCGGGCAAAGGAGATCGTCGGCTACGCCCTGGATGCCGGCCTCTACGTCATCATCAACAGCCACCACGACACGGCGGCCATACCGAACTTCGGCTATGCGCAGGGCTACTACCCCCTCCACGACTCACGGAATCCTTCCATCAGTTTCCTGACCCGCGTCTGGGAGCAGGTGGCGGAAGCATTCAAGGACTACGACAACCACCTGATATTCGAGCTGATGAACGAACCCCGCCTGCGCGGTCATGACCGCGAGTGGTGGTACGATGCGGAGAACGTGGACTGCAAGAACGCACTCAAGGAGATATGCGACTACGAGCAGCGCTGTCTGGACGTCATAAGGAAGAGCGGCGGCAACAATGCAAGCCGCTACGTCATGGTTCCCGGCTATGTTGCCTCCCCCTGGGGCGCAATGAACGACGTGTTCAAGCTGCCGACGGACAGCGCAGCCGACCGCCTCGTCGTCGCCGTCCATGCCTATGACCCCTGGGTCTTCGCGGGAGAGCATCCCGGCGTAAAGGAGTTCACCGATGAGGCCAGGGAGGGCATAAAGTCCACCTTTGACAAGCTGGGAGAGACCTTCGTGCAGAAGGGAATCGGTGTCGTCGTCGGCGAGTGCGGTGCGACGAACAAGAACAACCTGGACCAGCGCGAGGCATGGTTCCGCTACTACTTCGGACAGGCCAAGAAGAACGGCATTACGGCGATAATGTGGGACAACGGCTCTGCCGAGGTCGGCCCGGACGGCAACACGAGCGAGCACTACGGCTACTACAACCGCACCGAGCAGAAGTGGTACTTCCCCAGCCTGCTCAAGGCCGCCCTTGACGGCGTGGCTGACGGCGAGCGCAAATAGAAGAGGGTCGTACGGCACCGGACGCGGTGTCGTATGCCCTCAGATGCGGTGTCGTACAGCACCAGACACTGGGGCGCCGTGCCGTTCCCGGCCACCCACCGCGCAAGCAGGTGCGTAGCGCGGTGCCTTATGAGGGACTTTACTCCCGCCCCTTCCCGACGAAGAGGCCCGCTGCTTTGTGGAAAGTTTTTTCTATATACTGGGCCTCTCCCTCGCTCAAAGACGCGCGGGAGAACACCTGCCTCCAGAAGGAAGCCATGTCATGATCGGTCACCCGGTGGAAAAAGCCCATCTGCCCCAGGCTTTCAGTAAGCACCCCGACCGTTTTGTCCAGGCGCGACAGGCTTATGGGCGTATAGCCGGTCAGCCCCTCATTGGCGGTCCTGAACAGCTCATAGCAGATTATCTGGACGGCATGGCTCAGGTTGAGCGAGGCAAACTCATCGCTTGACGGAATCGTAACCCCGCAGCTGCATTCCTCCAGCTCCTCATCAGTCAGTCCCGTCCGCTCGTTGCCAAAGACGGCGGCGACCTTACCCCCTCCGTCGGTGACGCGGGCAGCGTTGCCGGCAAATTCCTCGGGAAGGAAGAGCTTGCCCTTCCGCTTCTTACCCCGCCTGCGGGTCGTCCCCGCGCTCAGCGTGCAGTCTGCCGTCGCCTCAGTAACGCTCGCAAAGAAGCGGGCGTTCTCCCAGATGTAGGCTGCGTGGATGGCGAGCACCCTGACGCGCTCGTCGTCCAGATCCTCCCGCCTGCCGACGATGCGGAGGTCATGCACCGCGCTGTTGGCCATGGCGCGGCAGACGGCCCCGACGTTCCGGCTCTCCTCGGGGCGGACGAGCACGACGGCGATATTATCGGTGTTCATTCAGTTTGACTGGGCGGCTCCGGGAAGCCCTATGTCCTTGCGGTAGAACATCCCGTCAAAGTGGATTGCCCCCAGCGCCTCGTATGCCTTGTGCCAGGCCTCGTCAAAGTCCTTCCCGTACGCCGAGCAAGCGAGCACGCGGCCCCCGCTCGTAACAAGCCCCATGGACTGTTCGGTCTGCACGCGGTCGCCCCTCCTGTCGGGTTTGGCTCCGGCGACGAACAGCTTCGCGCCGCTCCTGCCGAACGCCTCCTTGTCGCAGTCAATCGGAATCCCCTTCCGGTACTCCTCAGGGTAACCGCCGCTGACCGCAACGGGGGCGACGACCACGCCCGGCTTCCAGTCGAACTTGAAGTCCTTGAGCGTGCCGTCCGTAATTGCCTCGCACATGGCGGCGAAATCAAAATCCATCAGCGGCAGGACGGCCTGAGTCTCCGGGTCGCCCAGCCTGACATTGTACTCCAGGCACTTGGGCCCGTCTTCCGTCAGCATCAGGCCGAAGAAGATGAAGCCCCGGTAGTCCGCCTTCATGTCGACAAGCCCCTTGAGCGTGGGCTGGAGGATGTTCTTCTCGAACTGGGACATGATGAGCGGGGTGACGCCCTCCACCGGGGAAATCGCACCCATTCCGCCCGTGTTTGGGCCCTTGGCACCGTCGCAGAGCCGCTTGTGGTCGCGCGCACTCAGGAAGGGGATGATGCATGCCTTGCCGGATGCGGCAAGCTCCGGGGTGACGCTGACGGCCGCAAGCACGGACAGCTCGTCGCCGGTCAGATAGTCCTCTATGACGAGCGTGCTGCCCGACTCCCCGAACTTCTTGTCCTCCATCATCTCGCGGACGGCGGCTTTGGCCTCGTCCACGGTCTTGGCGACAACCACGCCCTTGCCCGCCGCGAGCCCGTCCGCCTTGACGACAATCGGTGCACCGTGACTGGTAATGTAGTCCAGGGCGGCCTTCTCATCAGTGAAGGTCTCGCTCGCAGCCGCAGCGACCGCATATTTCTTCATGAAGTCCTTCGCAAAGCCCTTGCTCGCCTCCAGCTGGGCGGCAGCCTTTCTGGGACCGACCACGCGGATTCCGGCAGCCCAGAATTCGTCCGCAAGCCCCTCCGCAAGGGGGTTCTCCGGGCCTATGACGGCGAGGGAACAGCCCTCCCTCCGGGCTATCTCAACGTAGTTCCCGTCCTCGTCCTCTATATTGACGCACTTCTTCTCATAGGCCGTCCCGCCGTTCCCGGGGACGCAGACTACTTCCTTAACATCCTTGCTCTCCGCAAGCTTCCAGGCGATGGCGTGCTCACGGCCGCCGTTTCCTACCACAAGAACTTTCATGCCCCCATTCTATGCGAAAAGCCCGTGAGTTTCAAGGCAACCGCCAGCGGAGCTTCAAGGCAACCGCCAGCGGAGCTTCAAGGCAACCGCCAGCGGAGCTTCAAGGCAACCGCCAGCGGAGCCCCACG